>WLIL01000080.1 GCA_009702245.1 Actinomycetota bacterium | reverse complement strand
TCCTGAGTGAAATCAGGAGCCGGAGATGAGCGAACTACTACTTTCTATCCCTACGGAGAATTGTGTCTACTAGCCCAGTTGTAGCAGTAAATGACATTGGAACTGCAGAAGATTTCCTCGCCGCCATTGACGGCACTATCAAATATTTTAACGACGGAGACATCGTCTCCGGAATCGTGGTCAAGGTTGATCGCGACGAAGTCCTTCTCGATATCGGTTACAAGACCGAAGGTGTTATCCCATCTCGTGAGCTCTCCATCAAACATGATGTTGATCCAAGTGAGGTCGTAAAGACCGGCGACGTTGTCGAAGCACTTGTGCTCCAGAAGGAAGATAAAGAAGGCCGACTCATTCTTTCTAAGAAGCGTGCGCAGTACGAGCGTGCATGGGGAACTATCGAAGGCAAGAAAGAACGCGACGAAGTTGTCACTGGAACAGTTATTGAAGTAGTCAAGGGTGGTCTCATCGTTGACATCGGACTCCGTGGCTTCCTTCCTGCCTCGCTCGTTGAAATGCGCCGCGTGCGCGATCTTCTTCCTTACATCGGTAAGGAACTCGACGCGAAGATCATCGAGCTCGATAAGAACCGCAACAACGTGGTGCTCTCTCGCCGTGCTTGGCTCGAGCAAACACAATCACAAACCCGCACAACCTTCCTTAATCAACTCCAAAAGGGTCAAGTTCGCAGCGGTGTGGTTTCCTCCATCGTCAACTTTGGCGCATTCGTTGATCTTGGTGGTGTAGATGGTCTGGTCCACGTTTCTGAACTTTCCTGGAAGCACATTGACCACCCAAGCGAAGTTGTTGAAGTAGGTACTGAAGTAACCGTTGAGGTTCTCGATGTTGACTTCGAGCGCGAGCGCGTATCACTCTCGTTGAAGGCTACTCAAGAGGATCCTTGGCAACACTTCGCCCGCACTCACACCATCAATCAGGTGGTACCGGGCAACGTCACCAAGCTCGTACCCTTCGGTGCATTTGTTCGCGTGCATGAGGGCATCGAAGGTCTCGTTCACATCTCTGAATTGGCTGAGCGCCACGTAGAGATTCCTGAGCAGGTCGTTCAGGTCGGCGATGAACTCTTTGTTAAGGTCATTGACATTGACCTCGAGCGTCGTCGTATTTCGCTCTCCCTGAAGCAGGCGAATGAGAACGGTGACACCGTTGTCGAAGCGTTTGACCCCACTCAGTATGGAATGCCAGCTCATTACGATGAGAGCGGCAATTACATCTACCCAGAAGGTTTCGACTCTGACACCAATGAGTGGAAGCCAGGCTTTGAAAGCGCTCGTGAAGAGTGGGAGCGCCAATATGCCGAGGCCCAGAAGCGCTTCGAAGCTCACCGCAAGCAAGCAGCTGAGGCTCGGGCTGCTGAAGCCGAAGGGGCTGGAAGTACACCTGCTGAGGCGGCACCGGTTGCTGCTGAAGAGGCTGTTGCCGAATAAGTTTTCAGGCAATTCAAGGGAAGGGGCGGTCGCTGACCGCCCCTTTTCCCGTCTAGGCTCATTACATGCTTCTCATCGGACTTAGCGGCGGCATCGGTGCCGGCAAGTCTCTTGCGTGCGAGGCATTCGCCCGGGCGGGAGCTGAAGTCATTGACTCTGACTTGATTGCCCGCGAAGTCGTTGCAGTGGGGACTCCGGGTCTAGCCGAGATCCAATTGCGCTTCGGTCACGAGATTTTGAATTCTGATGGTTCTCTCAATCGAGCTGCGCTAGCCAATGTTGTCTTTACTGATGAAAGCGCGAGAGCAGATCTTGAACGCATCACGCACCCTCGCATCGCTCGTGTCTTTCAAGAACGCGTACAACAGGCTTTACCGGGAACGGTGATCGTTCATGACGTCCCCCTTCTGGTGGAGACGGGGGCGCAAGACCGTTATCAACTTGTTGTCATCATCGAAGCGAGCATGGAGAACCGCCTTCAACGGTTGGAGAAGCGTGGGTTGTCGCCCGACTCGGCAAAAATACGCATGCAGAATCAGGCGAGTGATGAAGAGCGACGCAAAGTGGCTGACATCGTGTTAAATAATGATGGTCCAGATTCCGCGATTGCATCAATTGCGACCGAGTTGATGGAGCATCGGTTTCTACCTTTCGCGGCTCACATTGCCGGAGGTATTGCTGCACGACCTGGTCACCATTGCCCCAATGAATTACCTGAGGAGGCGGCGTTCGAGCGGGTTCTTGAACGTGTAAACGCAATCTCGCCCGCTAAACACATCGCAGAAAACGTTATTGAGATCAATAATGAAGACGACGCCTTTTTGAAGATGGGATTCGTGCACTCGTTAGGCGGATATACCAGTTGCGATCCTGGTCGAGTAGTACGTCTTCGGACGTTGCAGTGAGGCCGATCTCGGATTTGCAACGACGCGTCGATCCCTTCGAGGTCATTAGCGATTTTGTTCCTGCAGGTGATCAACCGGAGGCGATTGAGGACCTGGTTCGTCGCATTGAGCGAGGCGAGCAGAACGTTGTATTGCTGGGTGCTACGGGTACGGGGAAGTCGGCGACTACGGCCTGGCTTATCGAACGTTTACAAAGGCCCACATTGGTGATGGCACCAAACAAGACCCTTGCAGCTCAGCTTGCCAACGAATTTCGTGAACTGCTTCCAAAGAATGCGGTCGAGTACTTCGTCTCCTACTACGACTATTACCAACCCGAAGCATACGTTCCGCAAACTGATACGTTTATCGAGAAAGACTCATCTGTGAATGCAGAAGTGGAGAGACTTCGCCACTCGGCCACTAATTCTCTCTTGACCCGCCGGGACGTAATTGTAGTGGCGTCGGTCTCGTGTATTTATGGCCTGGGAACACCCCAAGAATATGTGGATCGTATGGTGCGTTTAAGGGTAGGAGATGAGATCGAACGGAACGCACTCTTACGGAAATTTGTAGATATTCAATACGCCAGAAATGACATTGCTTTTGCCCGTGGAACTTTCCGGGTGCGTGGTGACACGGTAGAAATCATTCCAGTCTACGAAGAGTATGCCGTTCGCATTGAGATGTTTGGCGATCAGATCGAGCGGCTTTTGACACTCCATCCACTCACTGGGGAGGTAATCAGGGACGAGCAAGAAATCTATGTCTTCCCTGCCTCTCATTATGTGGCGGGTCCAGAACGGATGGAAAGAGCCATTGCTGGAATCGAAAGTGAACTGAGCGAACAGTTAGAGAACTTCGAACGCCAAGGCAAGCTTCTTGAAGCCCAACGTTTACGAATGCGCACAACATACGACATCGAGATGATGCGCCAGGTGGGTTTCTGTTCAGGAATTGAAAACTACTCACGTCACATCGATGGGCGCGAAGCGGGTTCAGCGCCCAATTGCCTCATCGACTATTTCCCCGAAGACTTCCTGCTGGTTATTGATGAATCGCATGTCACGGTGCCTCAGATCGGTGCCATGTATGAAGGAGATTCATCAAGAAAACGCACCTTGGTGGAACATGGATTCAGGTTGCCCAGCGCTCTCGATAATCGCCCGCTCAAGTGGGTTGAATTCCAGGAGCGCATCGGGCAGGCGGTTTACCTCTCGGCTACCCCCGGTCCTTATGAACTTGGCAAGGCGGAGAACGGAGTGGTCGAACAAGTTATTCGGCCTACCGGGCTGATTGACCCGAAGATCATTATCAAACCATCTCGTGGCCAGATCGATGATTTGATGGGTGAGATTAAAGAGCGCGCGGCCAAGAGTGAACGCGTGCTGGTGACAACTTTAACTAAGAAAATGGCAGAGGATCTGACCGAGTACCTGTTGGAAAATAAGATGCGAGTTCGCTATCTGCACTCTGAGGTAGACACGCTCCGTCGGATTGAGTTGCTTCGAGAATTGCGAATGGGTACATACGATGTGCTTGTTGGTATTAACCTCCTGCGAGAAGGCCTCGACCTCCCTGAAGTCTCGCTTGTGGCAATCTTGGATGCCGACAAAGAGGGATTTTTGCGATCGGCGACCTCGCTCATTCAAACTATTGGTCGGGCCGCTCGAAATGTGTCAGGTGAGGTTCATATGTATGCAGATAACATCACGGCATCGATGACAAAAGCCATCGATGAGACAAACCGTCGTAGAGAGAAGCAGGTTCGCTACAACACCGAGAGAGGCGTGGATCCCCAACCGCTACGTAAGCGGATCGCCGACATCACAGATTCGATCGTTCGGGAGGATCTCGACACTGAAGAACTCCTTGCGGGAGCTAGGGGCGAGGTTGGTAAGCATGCTCGCGACCTCGCAAATCTGCCGAGCAAGGAGCTCTTTGAACTGATAGCCTCCCTGACTGAGCAGATGCATCTAGCGGCTGCCTCGCTGGCCTTCGAAGTTGCGGCTAGGCTTCGTGATGAAATCTCAGAGTTAAAGAAGGAATTGCGTGGCATGGAAGGCGCGAGATGAATATCAGTGGGCAGGTCTGGGGGATATCCCTGGGCATTATTGCTTTCCTCCTTATATTTGATTTTGTTAATGCGCGCCGCAAACCTCATGAGGTAAAGCCGCTCGAAGCGGCGCTTTGGACCATTTTCTATATCGTGCTCGCCCTCGGATTCGCCATTTACCTTTCACAAGAAGTGGGTGCGCAGGCAAGTAATGAATTCTTGGCAGGCTGGCTCACTGAGTACTCACTCTCTATTGATAACCTCTTCATTTTTATCATCATCTTTGGAGCACTTAAGCTCCCAAAGGAGCGTG
Source organism: Actinomycetota bacterium (assembly GCA_009702245.1). Taxonomy (GTDB): domain Bacteria; phylum Actinomycetota; class Actinomycetes; order Nanopelagicales; family Nanopelagicaceae. The sequence continues at coordinate 2,654 of WLIL01000080.1, read as the reverse complement.
AACAATCCGCGTTAATGGCTGGGATCGCGTTGGCTCTCTTCTTTAGAGCAATATTTATTGGCATTGGTGCTTACGTCATTCACAAATTCGTTGCAGTTTTCTTCCTCTTCGGAGGTTTTTTGCTCTACACCGCATTCCATTTAGGGAAAGGCGGGGGAGGGGACGACGATTGGCATGAAGGACGCGTCCTCGGTTACTTCAAGAAAAAAGGACTCTCAACGTTTGGTCTTACTATCATCGCGTTGGGTATTACCGACGTTCTTTTTGCGGTGGATTCCATACCCGCAATTTTTGGCCTCACCCGAGAGCCCTTCATTGTTTTCACGGCAAATGCTTTCGCTTTGATGGGATTGCGTCAGCTCTATTTCCTGTTAGGAGCCCTAGCCACTCGACTTGTTTACCTTTCCAAAGGCCTTGCTGTTATTTTAGCTTTCATCGGATTTAAGTTGATACTTGAAGCCGCCCACGGAGTCCATTGGGATAAAATTGGGTCCTTTGAACTTCCTCACATTGGTACAAATGTGAGTCTGATCGTAATCGTCAGCGTACTGTCGGTGACCGCAGTAGCCAGCGTCCTAAAGACCCGTCAATCTGGGGATTAGTACATGCATGGTGATCGTCTCATTGTCAGAGGTGCTCGAGAGCATAATCTTAAAGACGTCTCTTTAGATCTCCCTCGGAATTCACTCATTGTGTTTACGGGGCTTTCGGGTTCTGGTAAATCAAGTCTGGCATTTGACACCATCTTCGCAGAGGGGCAGCGCCGCTATGTGGAATCACTCAGTTCTTATGCGCGTCAATTTCTCGGACAGATGGATAAGCCAGATGTGGATTTCATTGAGGGACTTTCACCAGCCGTTTCCATTGATCAAAAGTCTACAAATCGAAATCCTCGTTCCACGGTAGGAACCATCACTGAGGTCTATGACTATCTTCGCCTGCTTTTTGCGCGCGCTGGCCGACCTCATTGCCCAAAATGTGGCGATCCTGTCGCGAGGCAGTCTCCACAAAACATCGTTGACCAGATCTTGGCTCTAGAAGATGGCGTGAAGTTTCAAGTTCTGGCGCCGGTCGTGCGTGGCCGCAAAGGAGAGTTTCTTGATCTCTTCAAGGAACTAGCGCTCAAGGGGTATTCACGGGCACGAGTTGATGGTGACGTTTTCGCCCTTGAAGAGGTACCGAAGCTCAAGAAACAAGAGAAGCACACCATCGAAGTAGTAGTTGATCGTCTGGCGGTGAAGTCCAACGCCAAACAACGCCTCACGGACTCTATTGAAACCGCGCTGGTTCTGGGTTCGGGTCTAGTGCTGTTGGAGTTTGTAGATGTCCAAGGTCCCGAGCGCGAGCGCACATTTAGCGAACACCTTGCTTGTCATAGATGTGATCTCTCATTTGAAGAACTTGAGCCACGATCCTTTTCATTCAATTCGCCATTTGGCGCCTGCCCTGAATGCACTGGTCTGGGAAACCGGCTAGAGGTGGACCCAGAGTTAGTGATCCCCGACGATGACTTAAGCATCAACGATGGAGCAATCGCACCTTGGTCAATTGGTACCAGCAGTGAGTATTTTCTGCGATTGCTAGAAGCGCTCACAGAGGAAGTGAAGTTTTCATTAGATACTCCTTGGAAGAAGATTTCCGCGAAGGCGAAGGAAGCAATTCTTCATGGTTGGGAGTATGAGGTCTCCGTCAAGTTTAAGAATCGGTACGGTCGCACCCGTCAGTACACGACCGGTTTCGAAGGTGTTTTACCCTTTCTGGAACGAAAGCATGGCGAGACCGAATCTGAATGGAGTCGCGACCGCTATGAGCAATTCATGCGCGAGGTTCCATGCCCCACCTGCAAGGGTGCCCGGTTGAAGCCTGAGGTACTGGCTGTAACTCTTGGAAAGAAGTCGATAGCCCAGGTGTGTGAGCTCACCATCAGAGAGGCTGATGAGTTTCTCTCAGGTTTGAGTCTGAACAATCGCGAAAAACAAATCGCAGAACGTGTATTAAAAGAGGTGCATGCTCGCCTTGGTTTCCTCCTTGATGTGGGTCTTGACTATCTCTCGCTGGAGCGCCCAGCGGGCACGTTATCGGGTGGAGAGGCTCAACGAATTCGGCTTGCGACTCAAATTGGTTCGGGGCTGGTCGGTGTTCTTTATGTACTGGACGAACCGAGTATTGGTCTCCACCAACGCGATAACAGACGCCTGATCGATACGTTGACCCGTTTGCGCAACTTGGGCAATACTTTAATCGTCGTTGAACATGATGAAGACACTATTCGTTCAGCCGATTGGATCGTCGATATTGGCCCTGGCGCTGGTGAGCACGGTGGGCGCGTGGTCGTCTCTGGGTCGCTTGCAGAACTCGAGGCGAGTGAAGAGTCCATCACGGGGGCTTACGTATCGGGACGGCGCCAGATAGAAATGCCAGAGATTCGCCGTCCTATTGACCCCAAGCGCTCCCTCGTAGTGAAAGGTGCGCGCGAGAATAATCTTCGCAATATCGATGTGACTTTTCCACTCGGCTGTTTTGTCGCTGTGACGGGAGTTAGCGGATCCGGCAAATCCACACTGGTTAACGACATTTTGTATAGTACTTTGGCGAACAAACTTAATGGTGCTCGCATAGTTCCTGGTCGTCACCGAACTGTGACTGGGGTAGAC
>WLIL01000008.1 GCA_009702245.1 Actinomycetota bacterium | reverse complement strand
GCCGGCACGATAGAGCGCTAATTTCATTCCTAAGATGGCATTTCTGACAGCGAACAGCGCGCGATTTAGAAGATTGCTCGCTGTTCGCTGGATTTCGCAGGGTATGGATGGGCTTTACCAAACTGCTTTAGCCTCCTTTGTGCTCTTCTCACCTGAGAAGCAAGCCACTGCTGGATCTGCAGCGACTGCATTTGCCATCATGTTGTTGCCTTACTCTTTTCTTGGACCTTTCGTTGGCACCATTTTGGACCGTTTCTCACGTCGGCAAATCATTTTCTATGCAAACACCATTCGTGCTTTCGATCTTCTTCTTGTTGCGTTGGTAACCATGCGAGGCAAGAGTGACTTACTTCTCGTTGTTGTAGTGCTCTTATCTTTCGGAGCTAATCGCCTTATTTTGGCTGGATTATCTGCCGGTCTCCCCCGCGTTATTGATCGCACTAAATTAATTGAATCAAATGCCATCGCGGTAACGGGCGGATCCATTGCGATAGTTATCGGTGGGGGGTTGGGATATGGATTACGTTCCTTACTCGGACACTTCGAATCACTCAATGCTGCTGACTCAATATTGGTCGCAGTCGCCGCTCTTGGATACTTCACATCTGCCTTATGCTCGCTTCGTCTGAAACGTGATGAATTAGGACCGACCGAACATGAACTCGTGCGAGCTAAATCAGTGGGAATTGTCACCGCTGGGATTCTTGACTTCAAATCGGGATTAGCGCATTTACGTCTCCATCGCAATGCCGCACTTGGGATGATTGCGGTGGCTATTCAACGCGGCGGCATCACGGCTCTCGTGGTCACTTGCCTCTTATTGGAGCGCAATACCTTTAATGATCCAAATAACCCAGATGCTGGATTAGCAGGATTGGTACAACTTGTGACCGCTGCTGGCGGCGGGGTTTTCGTTGGCGCTTTGATTGCTCCGTGGGCGACGCGTAAGTGTGGACGACATCGATGGATCAGAGTGGCGCTGGTTCTTAGTGCAGCTCTTGTACCAACTTTTATTTGGGGAAACCACATCCAATTAGCCATCGCGGCCTTCTCGGTCGCCGGATTTGGTCAGTCAGTGAAAGTCACTTGCGACGCACTCGTACAAGAGAGCATTGCAGACGAGTTTCGTGGTCGCGTCTTCTCTGTCTATGACGTCTTGGTCAATGCTGCCATCGTAGGTGGGGCTGGATTGGCTGCACTGATTGTGCCTACATCTGGGCGTTCTCTCTTACTGCCACTGCTTGTTGTTTTTGCCTACTTAACTATGGCATTTCTGCTACGAGGGTTTAGTAAACCGTCTACTGGTTCGATTGGTTCTCCAACCACCACTTCTTGAGTTCGGCAATCGCAATCTCTCTTCCTAGTGGGCCTCGGTCAAGGCGTAGCTCCATGAGATGGTCATAAGCAGCCCCCACCAATCGAGAGGGCTTCACTTCTAGAATCTCCATGATTTCGTTGCCGTTGAGATCGGGGCGAATTGAAGCGAGCTCTTCCTCTTCGGCCAAGCGCGCAATACGAGCCTCGAGATCGTCGTATATGGCGGCAAGTGTGGCTGCCTTACGAGCATTACGAGTCGTGCAATCCGAGCGCGTCAATACGTGTAAGTGAGTAAGAAGATGTTCCGCGTCACGCACATATCGTCTTACGGCGCTATCCGTCCACTCACCACTGCCATATCCATGGAAGCGCAAATGCAACTCGACTAAAGTCGTTACATCCTTCACGATGTCGTTGCTATACCTCATTGCTTTAAGTCGAGATTTTGCTAAGTGTGCACCCACCACTTCATGATGATGGAATGAGACTCCGCCTCCAGGAATGAGAGCTCTGGTTTTAGGTTTTCCAATATCATGCATGAGCGCAGCCAGCCGAATAATAAGATTGGGACCACCTAAGCGATCTTCCATTCCAATCGCTTGTTCTAAAACGATAAGTGAGTGCTCGTAGACGTCTTTGTGCCGATGGTGCTCATCAATTTCCAATTTAAGTTTAGGTAATTCGGGCATCACATATTCGGCCACGCCAGTGGAGACCATCAGACTCAGACCGACACGGGGGTGATCTGACATAAGGAGTTTGTTGAACTCTTCTCTAATACGTTCTGCAGAAATAATTGATAAGCGATCCTTCATCACGGTGATCGCGGTGAGCACGGCTGCATCTGGCGTCACGCCAAGTTGCGCAGCAAATCGAATTGCCCGCATGATACGTAACGGATCATCTGAGAAGGATTCTTCCGGAGTACCTGGAGTTGAGAGACGTTTCTCATTGAGAGCGGTAACACCACCAAATGGATCGACGAAACGGCTTCCTTTTTCTTCGAGAACTAATGCCATCGCATTAATCGTGAAGTCGCGTCGGCGTAAATCACCCTCTAATGAGTCACCAAACTCGACCTGAGGCTTTCGACTCTCTGGGTCGTAGAGCTCGCTGCGGTAAGTGGTGATTTCGATCTGTAAATCACCGCGCGCACCCGAAATAGTCCCGTACTCAATTCCGGTCTCCCAGATCGAATCGCACCATCCTTGAAGCATTTTCTTGATTTCCGTAGGGCGAGCTGCCGTGGTGAAGTCCAAGTCGGTAGAGAGTCGGCCAAGAATTGCATCTCGGACGCACCCTCCCACGAGGGCTAGAGGGTTTCCTGAGGCCGAGAAACGGCTCGCTAGTTCGCGAACTTCAGGCGCGAGGCGCTCGAGTTCTTGCAGCGCGAGTTGCTCGGCGGCAGCGTGGAGCGGCGAGTTCATAAGTTCAAGGGTAGGGGTAGGCAGGGTGGCTCGTTACGCTGTAGCCATGACCCCCGCGCAAGAGCATGGGGCGCTTCCACCTTTTGGGCAGCCGGCACGCCCCACCCCAGCCGCCCTGGCAGGAAAGAAGCGACCTTTCGCCGCTACACCTTCGCCCTCCCATGCCACGCCACAGGTGAGTAAAGAACGTCGCGAGAAGCCTCGACGGCGTAATGAAGAGATCAGTGCTGGCGGATTAGTCATCGATCCTTCTGGCGCTCTCGGACTCCTTATTGGTCGCCACGATAAACGTGGACGCACCCTGTGGTCACTTCCTAAGGGACATATTGAATCTGGCGAGACACCTGAAGAAGCGGCCATCCGTGAAGTCGCTGAAGAGACTGGAATTGAGAGTGCGATTACTCGTTCTCTTGGTGTAATCGATTTCTGGTTTATGGCTGAAGGAAAAAGAATTCATAAAACAGTGCATCACTATCTCTTCCGGATGACAGGCGGAACGTTAGCTCCTCAACAGAATGAAGTTGATGAGGTCGCTTGGTTTCCACTTGTAGAAGTTTCCAAGCGCCTGGCTTACTCAGACGAACGTAAACTCATAGCAAGTTTTGGCGATCTAAAGAATTTAATCTAATGAAGAGAGTCTTCCTCGCTCTCATATTCCTCATCTCCACTCAATTTAATCTACAACCAGTACATGCAGCGACGTCCACCATTAATTATGCATTTGCAAATATCGCACAAGCCAGCACAACTTCACTAGCTAGCATCAGTCTTGAGTTGACCTCACCTGATAGAGCCCAATCATGGAGTGTGCGTATCTTGCGTACTCCCAAAGTATTTAACTCTCGCAGTGAACTATTGGCATTTGAGAAGAATCCTTTGATTGCTTCTCAAGTAGTTCTTGCCAAGAGCGGCACTGCTGATTTAGAGAAGATTAATCCCTTTCGAGTACGCATAGAGATTCCCGATGCGCCGCAAAAATCCCTGGAAATACGGGGTTATCTTGCAGAGATTTCCACTATTGGTGGAAAGCCCGCGAAAGTTCCTTTCTTTCTCATCGGTAAAGGGAATGAAGGCGTAGAGCCCACCCCTATTTCGTGGATTTGGCCAATACTGGACACTCCGCATAGAAATATCGAGGGTGTATTTACTGATGATCTACTCGCTACAAGTTTGCTTCCTCAGGGCCGCCTTGGTCGTATGTTGACTGCAGCTGAGGGAAGAAACTTCACGTGGTACATCGATGCTGAGTTAATTGAAAGCGTAGAAGCGATGAGTAAGGGTTACTCCTTACTTGATGGCAGTGATGGAGTAGGAAAAAATGCAGCCATTGAATGGTTAGCACGTCTCCGTGGAGCAATCGTGGGCCGCGATGTGTATGCCGCGCCTTATGGTGACCCGGATTTAGCCACCTTTATTTCACTTAAGAAATCAAGTGCTCTAGCGGCGCTACAAGTGATCGGTGCAAACCGGTTAGCTCAATCTCTTGGAGTGAGTGTGCAGAGCGATCTCGCCTGGCCATCCAGAGGTATCTTTTCAACAAAATCACTCGCGTATTTGAAGAGTGCGGGTTATACAAAGTGCATCGTAAGTCGAAGGATGTCTCCAGCTCCTACGAATGAAACTGCAACCCGTACTTCTTTCGCCAACGCAGGAGGAGTCAACCTCTTCATAGGCGATGAAATTTTGTCGGGGTATTTAAAGAATATTTCTACAGAAAAGAGCAACCACTTCTATGCCCAACTAGCAATGATCACCGCAGAGCGCCCCACCACCGCACGACCACAGGTACTCATACCGGAGCGCATGCCAACACTCACATATAGCCAAGCATTGGTGGCCGACCGCGAACTCCCAATTAATGAGATCTCACCCGTTATCCCTGCCACCACCACCCCTCTCTCTGCACTGACCGACCTCAAAGTCTCCCGACTGGAGCCGCGATCCACTTCAGTGCTCCCTCGGGTAGAGAGTTTGATCGCCCAATTTGGCGCCGTCACCCTGCCCCCATACGTGAGTACGACTGAGTCAAAGCTTCGCTCCACACTTATCTTGGGAGCCGCTTGGCGAAGTGCGCCCTTTGCAGGTTACCTCTTCTCTCAATCGACTCTCAAAATTGCAGAACGGATCAACCAGCAAGCCCGAGTGCTACCCGGCCGCTACACATTGACAGACCTCAGCGGGAAGGTGCCACTGACTCTCAGGAATGATGCTGCAATCCCTGTTAACCTGCGGCTCGAGCTGCGCCCCACAACGCTTCGCCTCAAGCAGCCGGAAGTAATTGATATTCAACTTCCTGCAAAATCACATTCCCAAGTGTCAGTGCCAATTACGGCGTACTCATCAGGCCAAGTCTTTGTGGAGGCCAGGCTCTTAGATGCCTCCGACCAACAAGTGGGCGATGTTGTTTTACTGCAGATTTCTATTTCTAGCATTCCACCAGCAGCAATCTTGGTGACTGAGATCGCTGGCGCTGCCCTACTCCTTGCTGCAGCAGCACAGATCATCCGCAGAGTGAGAAGGCGTCGATCATGAGCGAAGTGATGCGTTCGTCAGCAATCATGGCGGTGGGGACCACTATCTCCCGTCTTACTGGGCTCATCCGCAATCTCTTACTTGTCATCGCTCTCGGGACGGCAATTCTTGGCGATACTTTTCAGGTAGCCAACACCATTCCTATGGTTATCTATATTCTCGTGGCGGGCGGGGCCCTTAATGCGGTCTTTGTACCGCAACTCGTGAGAGCCATGAAAGATAATTCTGACGGAGGAAGTGCGTTTACTTCCAAATTAGTAACCGCCACCGTAGTCATACTGGGCGGCGCAACTATCGTCACAATTCTTGCAGCCCCGCTGATTATTCGTCTCTACGCAAGTAAGTTTTCAGATCCTGATTTTATTGACGAATTCAATTTCACTGTCACTTTTGCGCGTTACTGTCTGCCGCAAATTTTCTTTCTCGGTCTCTTCACTGTCCTTGGCCAGATCGCCAACGCTCGTGGAAGTTTCGGTCCAATGATGTGGGCGCCAATCGCCAATAACCTCGTCGTGATAGCGGTGTTAGGCGTCTTTATTGCTATCGCACCTTCAGTGAGCGCTGATTCTCTTACCGCAGGGGAGCAGGCATTACTTGGCCTTGGAACATCACTCGGTGCGCTTATTCAAGCTTTACTACTTCTTCCAGTAGTGGCACGGTCGGGAGTGAAATTGCGTCCCAATTTCCATTGGAGGGAGTTACGCAAATCTGCCGGTCTAGCTACGTGGACTCTTATTTTTGTGCTTTTAAATCAATTAGGTTTTATTGTAATTGTAAACTTAGCAACTGCAGTCTCGGTTCGAGCAACACAAGCTGGGATCACTGATGGAATCGGTTTTACTCCGTACCAAAATGCTTATCTCATATTTATGTTGCCTCATTCAATTATTGCGGTCTCATTTGTGACGGCGCTTTTACCAAGAATTTCAAGAGCAGCAGCGGCCGGTCAAAAGGAAAGTGTCAAGCGTGATCTAGTGAGTCACCTCGGGATTGTTGGAGCGTTTACGGTTCCTGCAGGTATGGCTTTTCTCTTCTTGGGCCAGCCCATCGCACACTTGCTTTATCTTGGCGCGGATAAATCAAGTGCACATCAAATAGGATCAGTACTTGCTGGATTCTCGTTGGGAATTATTCCATTTTCTGCCTCATATCTCCTGCTTCGCGGCTTCTATGCTTATGAGGACACCAAAACACCAGCTTTTATCACGCTCATCATGAATCTTGTGATGTGCATATGTGCCTTCACTGCTTATCACTTGCTTCCTCTTCGGTGGATTACTGTGGGCATCGCAGTAGCTTTTGGAATCGGTTATCTAGCAAGCACATTTATGGCTTCCAGAATTCTCCGCAAGAGGGTAGGCGCTCTTGAAGGTGTGCTGTGGACATATGCACAGTTATTCCTTCTCGCTTTTATTGCATTTCTCCCCTCTGTGCTGATTCACCACTTCATCTCTATCGCGAACGAAAGCCTTTCAGCAGTCATAGAGTTACTTTTCTCTGGAAGCGCCGGGCTCTTCATTTATCTCTGGTTGGGTGGGTTGATGAAAATTGAAGCCCTCATACAAATTCGTCAGCCACTTGCGAAGGGTTGGCAACGCCTCACCGGAGCGCGTGGCCGAGGCGGGAATCAATAACGCCTAAGATTGGTTTCATATTCATCGAGGGAAGGTAAGAGATGGCTCTGGCTCATGGAACGCGCGAAAACCCCGCTGAAGTAGTAATCGTGGGCTCTGGCCCCGCCGGTTACACCGCCGCGATCTACTCAGCGCGCGCTCAACTCGAACCGATTCTCTATCAAGGCTCTGTCACCGCAGGTGGCGCCTTGATGAACACCACCGAAGTAGAGAACTTTCCCGGATTCACCACCGGAATCATGGGTCCTGAGTTGATGGATTCCATGCGCGATCAAGCCGAGCGCTTCGGAACAAAGATGATCACTGATGACATCACTGAGATGGAGTTGGCAGGGAGCATCAAACGCCTCGTTGATGGCTCAGGTAATGAGGTCTTCGCAAAGAGCGTCATCTTGGCGATGGGTTCGGCTTATCGAGAATTAGGGCTTCCCGACGAGAAGCGACTCTCAGGCCATGGGGTCTCATGGTGTGCCACGTGTGATGGATTCTTCTTCCGTGACCAAGATATTGCGGTCGTGGGAGGTGGAGACTCAGCTGTAGAAGAAGCAACCTTTCTTACCCGATTTGCTTCCTCAGTCACCATGATTCATCGCCGTGACTCTTTGCGAGCTTCGAAAATCATGGCTGAACGCGCACACAGCAACCCGAAGATTAAGTTTGCATGGAATAGCGAAGTAAGTGAGATCCACGGAGAAACAAAGGTAAGTGCTGTCACGCTACGGAATGTCAATGATGGATCTACTAGCACTCTCCCCATTACAGGGCTCTTTGTGGCAATTGGTCACGATCCACGGAATGAATTAGTGAAAAACCAGATAACCCTTGATGGTGAGGGTTACGTATTGGTTGATGAACGCAGTACCCGTACCAATATCCCAGGAGTATTCGCTTGTGGGGACTTAGTAGACCACGTCTACCGACAAGCTATTACAGCGGCCGGTTCGGGATGTCAGGCGGCTCTCGATGCAGAACGTTTTCTTTCCGATTCACACTAAGATCTACAAATAACGAAGGGATAAATAATGGGCGCTATGACTGCAGTAACAACAGCTACCTTTGATGCCGAGGTATTAAAGAGCAATCTGCCAGTTCTTGTAGATTTTTGGGCAGAGTGGTGCGGACCATGCCGCGCTGTAGCTCCAATTCTGGAAGAGATCTCTAACGAGCATGGCGCAAAGCTCAAGATCGTCAAGCTCAATATCGATGAGAACTCAGAGCTCGCCATCAAATATGGCATTACTTCCATTCCAGCCTTAAATGTTTTTGTTAATGGAGAAGTTGTGAAGAGCATTGTGGGAGCTAAGCCAAAGCCTATGCTCTTGAAAGATCTCGAAGCTTTCATCTAAAGAGGCATCGACCTTAGATATCTCATGATATTAAAACGTGGATCACGGGGCGTTGAGGTTGTTGAGCTCCGTGACACTTTGATCCGTTTAGGGCTCATGGCAAGTATTCAATCTTCAGTCGAGCAGGACCTTTTTGACGAAGAAGTTGAAGTTGCGGTGCGCGCTTTTCAACAAGGGCGCGGATTAACTTCTGATGGCATGGTGGGCACGCATACTTTTCGCGCACTTGATGAAGCTCGATGGAGATTAGGCGATCGCGTTATCCGAATAAGCGCTCCTATGATGCGCGGTGACGATATCGCGCTTTTACAAACTCGGCTTATGGAGATGGGTTTTGATTTAGGTCGGATCGATGGAATTTTTGGTCCACGCAGTGCGCAAGCTCTCACCGCATTTCAGAAATCATCGGGATTAAATGGTGATGGTTCATGCGGCCCAGAGACGCTGCTTGCGCTTCGTCGCCTTCAACGCACTGTCACTGGCGGTCTCGCGCACGGTTTACGAGAGTCAGACGCGATACGTCGACAAGGACCAGCTCTCTCTGGAAAACGTATTGTTATTGATCCGGGTCATGGTGGCGATGATTTTGGCGTGAGCGCCTTCGATCTCAATGAGTCCGAGATTGTGCTTGATGTGGCCTCGCGCATTGAAGGCAGACTCGGAGCTCTTGGTGTCGCTGTTTACCTCACTCGCGGCTCGCAGAGTTCGCCTATTGACGATGGGAAGAGAGCCGAATTTGCCAATCAGAGCGGCGCAGATCTCTTTCTCTCCCTCCACTTGGATGCAAATCTGGCACCGGATGCCCGTGGGGTAGCCACTTACTATTACGGAAATGATGCACATGGCGCGCACTCTGTGGTGGGTCAGCGTCTCGCTTCACTCATCCAACGAGAGATCTGTGCCCGAACCGATCTCCTTGATTGCCGCGTACACGCGAAAACGTGGGAGCTACTCCGAAATACCAGAATGCCGGCAGTGCGCGTCGAACTCGGATATCTCACAAATCCTGGTGATGCCGCCAGACTTCGGGATGGAAATTTTCGAGAGGTCCTCGCTGAATCTCTGGCGATCGCAATTCAACGTCTCTACTTACCTGACGATGGAGAAGGTGAGACTGGAGTACTTCGTTTGAGCGATTTGCGTGAGAAGATATAAGTATGACCACTGGATCGCGCCTCGACTCTTTCGTAGCGCGTTATGCGGAGCGGACAAAGAGCATGACTGCCAGCGAGATCCGGGCGCTCTTTGCGGTGGCCTCCAGACCTGAAGTTGTCTCGCTTGCCGGCGGCATGCCGAACCTCACAGCGCTGCCTATGGATGTGATCTCTCAAATCGTTGCAGACGTCATTAACGAAAATGGTCAGGTTGCTTTGCAGTACGGCAGTGGGCAGGGTGATGCAGTCCTACGTGAGCAAATCACAGAGATCATGAAACTTGAGGGGATTGATTCCCATCCTGATGACGTTGTCGTTACTACTGGTTCACAACAGGCTCTCGATCTAGTTGCACGTATTTTTCTTGACCCAGGTGATGTGGTTCTTGCTGAGGCGCCCTCCTATGTAGGAGCGCTTGGCACTTTCCGGCAATATCAAGCGCGCATCGTCCATGTTGAAATGGATGATGACGGTTTAATCCCAGAGAGATTACGTGAGGCTATCGCGCACACACGTGCGCAGGGCGGAAAGATTAAGTTCCTCTACACGATCCCAAATTTTCACAATCCTGCTGGAGTATCGCTCTCATTAGAACGACGCCAAGAGGTACTTCGGATCGCGCGGGATGCAGACATTCTTATTATTGAAGATAATCCCTACGGGCTTCTTGGTTTTAATACTGAACCCACGCGTGCAATGCGAGCAGATGATCCAGACAATGTCGTTTATTTAGGCTCTTTTTCAAAGACATTTGCACCAGGCTTACGCGTAGGTTGGGCAGCTGCCCCACACGCAGTTCGTGAAAAGCTTGTATTGGCTAGTGAGTCTTCAATTCTCTGCCCGTCGAATTTTGCACAAATGGCTATCTCTCGATATTTCGCAACTCAACCGTGGCAAGATCAAGTTAAATCTTTCCAAGTTCTTTATCAAGAACGCCGTGATGCCATGTTGGAAACTCTCGAACAACACTTTCCAGCAACTGCCACATGGACTAAGCCGGGTGGCGGTTTCTATGTATGGGTAACACTTCCAGAAGGTATTGATACAAAGGCCATGTTGCCGCGCGCTGTTACCTCACGCGTTGCCTATGTCCCAGGAACTGCTTTCTTTGCAGATGGTTTTGGTTCATGGTCAATGCGTCTCTCTTACTGTTACCCATCACCTGATCGGATTCGTGAAGGTGTACGACGTCTTGCAGGAGTTATTGAAGAAGAGATGGAGTTACGTGCCACTTTCGGCAGTGCCGCTATTCCATTGAGTGAACGTCCTCAAAGAATCCTGCCACCTAGTGAATTGATATGAGTGAGATGAAGTTATCCCGCGTGCTCGTGCTCTCTGGGGGCCTCTCCCATGAACGGGATGTCTCCATCCGCTCCGGTCGTCGGGTAGCTGAAGCTCTTCGCTCGCAGGGCGTAGAGGTGAGTGAAGTTGACTCAGATAGTTCACTCCTTCCCACCCTCTCAGCCCTTGAACCGGGGAGCGTCATCTTTCCCACGCTCCACGGGGCAGCGGGTGAAGATGGCGCCATCCGCGACATCTTTGAGATGCTCGAACTCCCCTATGTTGGGTCCACTGCTGATGCCTGCAGGAGATCTTTCGATAAGCCGGTGGCAAAGGGAATCGTGGAATCTGTGGGAATTCGCGTGCCTGCCTCCAGGGTCTTACCGCACTCCACCTTCCGTGAACTCGGAGCTCAATACTTACTTCCATTGATTGAGAAATCTGTTGGCCTACCGCTAATGGTGAAGCCCGCTAAAGGTGGATCGGCATTAGGTGCGAGTGTGGTTCGTAGCGCTGCTGAGCTTCCCGAGGCCATGATCTCTGCCTTCTCTTACGGCAGCGACGTAGTTATTGAACCTTTCATTGCCGGACGAGAAATTGCTGTGTCTGTGATCGAAGAAAGTGACGGAACTCTTACAGCACTTCCTATCGTAGAAATTGTGGCTGATTCAGGTTTCTACTCATATGACGCTCGATACACGGCTGGGTTAACTGAATTCTTTGTACCAGCAAACTTAGATTCAATATTGAGTGCCAGAGCTGCTGATGTTGCTAAGAAAGTTCATATGGGTCTTGGGCTTCGTGATCTTTCGCGCTCCGATCTCATCATCGATAATAATGGTGAGGTGTGGTTCTTAGAAGTCAATGTGGCCCCTGGTATGACGGAGACATCTTTATTGCCGCAATCTGTAGCAGCCACTGGTCGAGATATCGGTGCGCTATACAAGGAATTAGCAGAACGCGCTCTGCTTCGTAAGTACTCTACTTCTCAATAACCCCAAGGATTCTTTCGAGATCATCTATAGAAGCAAACTCAATCGAAATCTTTCCTTTGCTGCGACCTAATTCAATTTTGACACGAGTATCTAATTGGTTTGAGAGCCGGCTAGAGATTTCTGCTAATCGGGGTGAGGTAGGACGAGCATGCTTTGTGCGAGTCTTTTTCTCTTCTTCTAATCCGCCCATTGCGACAATTTCTTCTACAGCTCGCACACTTAAACCTTCGGCGACAATCTTGGTCGCTAATCTCTCAATCTCTTCGGAGCTTGAGAGTGAAAGGAGTGCTCGTGCGTGACCAGCAGAGAGCACACCTGCAGCTACTCGCTTCGCTACTGTTGGTGGCAGTTTTAATAAACGTAAGGTGTTAGAAATTTGTGGGCGTGAGCGTCCAATGCGCGTAGCTAATTCCTCTTGTGTGCAACCAAAATCCTTAAGTAATTGTTCATAAGCTGCCGCTTCTTCTAAAGGATTAAGTTGCGCGCGATGCAGATTTTCAAGCAGTGCATCTCTGAGTAAGTCATCATCAGCAGTCTCTTTCACAATGACAGTAATCTCTGAAAGGCCAGCTTCTTTACTTGCCCGAAGTCGACGCTCGCCCATAATCAATTCATATTTACCTTGAGAGAGCGCACGCACGACTGGCGGTTGCAAGAGGCCAACTTCTTTAATGGAAGCAGCGAGTTCGGCAAGTGCCTCTGGTTCAAAAATTTGTCGCGGCTGACGAGGATTTGCTGAGATGCTCTTGATGGAAACAGTCGCCAGACGGACTAAACCCTCAAGCGAAGATTGAGAGTTATCCACAGGCGTTTTGGGTGTTGTGGATACCTCGTTGACCTGGGGTTTTAACTCTTTTAAGGAAGAGTTCTCCACCGGCTTACTCGGTGAAGAGTTCGGGATAAGTGCTCCGAGGCCACGGCCGAGGCCGCCTTTCTTTCCACTCATGAATAGCTACTTCCTTTGATATCGATGGCGCGTTCGGCTATCTCTCGGGCGGCAGCAAGGTAGGCCACCCCGCCAGGTGAAAGTGGATCGTACGTCATGACTGTTTGGCCATAGGAAGGGGCTTCTGAGAGTCGAACGCTCCGGGGGATAGCTGAGGTGAGTACCTCGGCTGGAAAGTGCTCCCGCACGTTATCGGCCACATCATTTGCCAACCGAGTACGCCCATCAAACATGGTGAGCAAAATGGTGGAGAGATTGAGGCTCGGATTGAGGTGTTCGGTGACGAGTCGAACAGTACCGAGCAATTGTGTGAGGCCCTCGAGGGCGTAGTACTCACATTGGATAGGAATCAGGAGCTCTTCGGCAGCCACTAAAGCATTAAGTGTGAGCAGGCCGAGGCTGGGTGGGCAATCGATAAGCACATAGTCGACTCGATTCCCTTCAGCTTCCCGGAGCGCCAAATAGCTTTCTAAGAGGCGGCGAAGTCGGTTTTCTCGGGCCACCATTGGGACTAATTGAATCTCAGCGCCAGCGAGGTCCTGCGTGGCAGGCGCGCACTCCAACCCCTCAAATCCAGGTACTTTGACGACCACTTCGGCGAGTGGCCTAGATTCCACCAAGACTTCAAACATCCCTGGAGTGGCCTCGTCGTGGTGCTCTACGCTCAGCGCAGTCGAGGCATTTCCTTGTGGATCAAGGTCGATTACTAAGACTTTAAGGCCACCCATAGCGAGGGCGGCGGCAATATTGACCGATGTTGTGGTCTTGCCAACTCCACCTTTTTGATTAGCTACCGTGAAGATACGGGTAGCGGGCGGGGCAGGCATCCGCTCCTTGAGGCGACGGATTCCAATGACGTTCCGTGTTTCACGTGAAACGCTCACTTGGCCCCCTTTCGCACGATCAGAATCTTGCCACTCTCAATTCCCTCAAGATAGGGCTCTTCGATATCGACCGTAACGGGCTTTAGCTGGGAGATCACTTTCTCCGCCTGTCGCACCTCTTCTTCGACGCTGCTCCCTTTAAGTGCCACTAATGAGCCGCCGGGAGCGATGAGAGACCAGACCTGCGTGAGTAGTTTCGGAGTAGCAGAGAGCGCCCGAGCAGTGACGACTTGATAAGTCCCCTTCGCCTCTTCTGCCCGGCCTCGAATAATAGTGATCTCAAGACCCAGCTCGCTCTTGACCTCTTCCAGGAAATCCACCCGACGTTGGAGTGGCTCTAAAAGGGTGACTTTTAAGTCTGGGCGGGCTAACGCTAAGGGGATTCCTGGAAGGCCTGCCCCGCTACCAATATCAATAACGGTGGCGCCCTCCGGCAGATACGGGATGAGTAGGAGGGAGTTGAGGATGTGGCGGCTCCACATCCTTGGCGCCTCTCGCGGCCCCATCAGACCGCGTTCAATTCCCGCCGTGAGGAGTAGCTCGGCATAGCGGTGAATCTCTCTACTACTCGTGGGGAAGTAGTGGGTGACCACCCCTTCGAGGGGTGTTTCACGTGAAACGTTAGGCAGGAAGAATCACGACCCGGCGGTTGGGTTCCTCACCCTCAGACTCACTGGTGAGCTCTGATTCCGCCACTGTGTCATGGACGATCTTCCGTTCAAATGGATTCATGCTTGCCATCTTGACGGCTATCCCGGTGCTTTTGACCTCTTCGATGGCGCGTAGGGCGCTTGCGGCGATCTCTTCGCGGCGCTGCACCCGGTAACCCTCAATATCGAGCATGAGGCGACTGCGCTCATCGGTCACTGTCTGCACAGCTAACCTGGTGAGCTCTTGGAGCGCATCCAGCACCTCGCCATTGCGGCCCACAAGGGTGCCTAAATTGCCGCCTGCGATGGCTACTGCTGCCCGGCCATTCTCCACATCCATATCGATATCGCCATCGAGGTCTGCGATGTCGAGTAGCGCCTCGAGGTAATCCGCGGCGATCTCGCCCTCTTCTTCTAACCGAGTGAGGAGCGACTTCTTCTCGTCTGACTTCTCAATAACTTCATCTTTCACAACTGCATCTTTCACGGTCTCACTCATGAGCGCTCCTTAGGTTGACGTAAAATCGGGGTTTATAACCCGTTATGACCTATTCTGTATAGGTATAGGTTATTTCTTTCTCTTCGGTTTCTTCGGTTTCTTAGGTTGTACTCGTTGCCCGGTGATTTCTTCAGGAGAACTCTCTTCAGAGCTCTCATTCTCGATTTCGCTCTGCCTCACTCCGCTTTTACGAGCTTTTCGCGCTTCCCATTCTTCATACGATGGTGAGCCCGGGGTGGGGTTGTTGCGAATGACATAGAACTGTTGACCCATCGTCCATAAGTTGGTGGTGAGCCAATAAAGCAGAACTCCCACCGGAAAGTTAACTCCGGAGACAGCAAAAATAATGGGGAACACGTAAAGCAAAATCTTTTGTTGTTGCACCATGGGGTTGTTTTCAAGTGATGCGGCCGGCATACCCTTCATCATGAGTTGGCGTTGAGTGGTAAAGGTGGTGGCCGACATAAGAATAATTAAAATTACCGTGACAATCTTTACTGTCATGGTTGATGTCGAGCTCGTCGCTGGGTGCAAGAACGACTCAGAGAGTTTGGCACCAAAGAAGTGAGCGTTCGCTGCATCACAGACTTCTTCGCGAGAAAATACTCCTGCGTTGACGCGTTTAGCCGCTGTTGTCGCACACTTGCCGTACTTGTCGAGACTTCCTGAAATACTATTTAGCACTCTAAAGAGCGCAAAGAAGATTGGTGCTTGGGCCAGGATTGGTATACAAGAAGCGAGTGGGTTGGTGTTGTGCTCCTTGTAGAGCTTCATCAACTCTTCGGATTGCTTTTGGCGATCATCCTTGTACTTCTTTTGAAGCTCTTTCATCTTTGGTTGCAGTACTTGTAATGCCCGCTGACTCTTAATCTGTTTGACGAAAAGCGGAATGAGAATGATACGAATAGTGATTACAAGACCCACAATGGAGAGCGACCATGAGAGACCGGCGTTGAGACCTAAGCCACTAAATAGTGAGTGGAAAGCCCGCATAATGAAGGAAACTGCGATGTAAAGCGGGTTAAGAACGGAGTCCATGGGCACCTTCTCTCATTGATGTACTTTCTTGCTCTTTCGTCGAAGACACATAATCCACGCCACCTGAGCTCCATGGGTTGCAACGGAGTAAACGCCAGAGGGCCATACCCACTCCACGTAAACCGTGAGTAGAAATAGCGGTGATGGCATAAGAAGAACATGACGGATAGTACTTACAACGGGGCGCTAAACCAGGAGAAATGAATTTTTGATAGAAGCGCAATGGTGCGATGGCAAGAGTGCGAACTAAAGCGTTCATGGTCGACCTGCTGAAGAGAGTGCTAAATCAATCTCTTTTTCCAGTTGTTGGTAAGGAAGTTCGGTAATTGCAGGTAAGGCTCGCACTACAAAACGATCTTGAGAATTGAGACGATCGAGTCGAGTCGAAATAATGGCTCTTAATTGGCGAGTAACACGGTGGCGAACGACTGAATTACCGACACTTTTAGAAACGATAAAACCTACTTGGCTTGTGGAGCTGGGGCTCTCTGTGCTTCCCGTATGCAACACAAAAGCCGCTGAAGAGATTCGACGACCACGTAGGGCTCGCTTAAATTCTGTGTTTGTACGCAGACGTTGTGTGCGCTTCATAAGTAAGAATCAACAGCTGTAAGGACTGACATGGAGGCGTTAGGCCGAGATGCGAACGCGGCCTTTAGCGCGGCGAGCAGCGAGTACCGCACGGCCAGCGCGAGTTGACATACGAAGACGGAAACCGTGTTTTTTGGCACGTCGACGATTGTTGGGTTGAAAAGTCCGCTTAGTCACAGTGGGGCTCCTGGGGTTATCACGGCACTCCGCTGAGTGCACAGGTCTAAAAAGGTACGCGTCTGCCGAGTGAGGGTCAAACTCACGCCGTTTCGCTCCTGCGAAATGTCTGGAGGAATCTGGAGGTGTTGTAGATGGAAAATACCGGCACACTTACGGTTGTGGAAAAGTACTTGCCTGGGGATAAACTCTCGCGGTACGGTTCCCACCCTTAAATGGACTCATTACAACGCCGTAATAGCTGTATATCGGAGAGCTTCCTCTCCAATGTATTTGTGGATAAGCCTGTGGATAACTAGAAGTGAGGTGGGGAAATGGAAGAGATCGCTCTGAGCGAACGTGTAGATGACCTCACCACCCTCTGGCAGCGAATTGTGCTCCGGGTAAATGAAGCTACTCCACAGCACGGCGCCTTCCTTAATCTCACCCAGCCTGAGGGTGTGGTTGAGCGTGGTGGAGCCACCACTCTGCTCCTTTCTGTACCCAATGAATTTGCTCGAGGTGTTTTAGAAAATCGCCTCCGTGGCCCTATCACCACCGCTTTAGGGGCTGAAATTGAAGGTGATGTGCGAATCGCGGTCACTGTTGATGAATCTTTAGCTGAACAAGTTCAAGATGATCCAGAGCCCGAAGTAAGGCCAGGCACAGGCCGTGGAAGTGAACGAAGCAACGAAAAAGATATTGAAGATAGCCAACTTAACCCCCGGTACATATTTGAAACTTTCGTTATTGGTGCCTCAAATCGATTTGCACACGCGGCTGCGGTTGCGGTCGCTGAAGCTCCAGCAAAGGCTTACAACCCACTCTTTATTTATGGAGATTCTGGATTAGGTAAAACCCATCTCTTGCACGCGATCGGCGCATACGCAAAAGATCTCTATAGCGGTGTGCGAGTCCGATATGTATCAAGTGAAGAGTTCACTAACGATTTTATTAACTCGATTCGTGATGATAAAAAGAGTGCCTTCCAACGTCGTTATCGTGATGTAGATATTCTGCTCGTCGACGACATCCAATTCCTGGAAAATAAAGAACGTACACAGGAAGAGTTTTTTCATACGTTTAACACTTTAAAGAACGCTAATAAACAGATTGTTATCTCAAGCGATCGGGCGCCAAAACAACTTACCACTTTGGAAGATCGCTTAAGAAGTCGTTTTGAAGGTGGATTAATCACTGATATTCAGCCACCAGAACTTGAAACTCGTATTGCTATTCTTCGTAAAAAAGCTGCCCAAGATAAATTAAATGCTCCCGATGATGTCCTTGAATACATTGGTAGCAAAATCTCTACAAATATTCGAGAACTTGAAGGTGCGTTGATTCGGGTTACTGCTTTCGCTAGTTTGAATCGTCAACCAGTGGATATGTCATTGGCTGAGATAGTTCTCAAAGATCTCATCCCAGGAGAGTTAGGCCCAGAGATTACGTCGAGCACGATCATGGCTCAAACCGCCGCCTACTTCTCTCTCACACTCGAAGACCTTTGCGGTACCTCTCGTTCTAGGGCTTTAGTGAACGCCCGCCAAATCGCTATGTATTTATGTCGCGAACTCACAGACCTATCACTACCAAAAATTGGCCAGACTTTCGGTGGCCGTGACCACACCACAGTGATGCACGCAGATCGTAAAATAAGGCAATTGATGGCCGAGCGACGGAGCATTTTTAACCAAGTCACCGAGCTCACCAACCGAATTAAGCAATCTGCTCGAGCGAACGGGTAGAGATGATTATTTTTAAGAATATTTCTATGAATAAGTACCCCAATGCCCTTTTTGGCATATTTCATGCACAGCGTGGGGATAAGTGTGGGGATAACCCCACTCACTTTGGTGGGAAAGTGGGTTCATATAGGGGTATCCCTGTGGAGGAAATATCTTTAACTCACAGCCCTTCGCCCACATACCCGCTTTTAGAGAGCTTTACCCACACGCTCACAGAGTTAATTAAAGTGTGTGACGTGCGTAAATATGACTTATCCACAGTATCCACAGCGCCTACTACTACGACTACCTTTATCTCTTTAAAGAAGGATTTCACATGAAGATCACCGTAGAGCGTGACGCCCTAGTCGATGGATTGGCTTGGGTATCTCGAAGCCTCTCAACCCGACCCATCATGCCCATACTTCTTGGTATCTCTCTTGAGGCCTCAGGTGGCAACCTCCACCTAGCTGCTTATGACCAGGAAATCTCCGGCGAGGCTGAGGTAAGTGCCCAAGTCGATGCGCCAGGGAAAGCAGTTGTTTCAGGCCGCCTCTTTACTGATGTCATCCGCTCACTCCCTCACAAACCCATTACTTTCGCTTTGGACGGATCACGGCTCAATATCACCTGCGGTTCATCGCGTTTCGCCCTTCCCACCATGAACGCCCAGGATTACCCCACACTTCCTATTCTTCCTGCCGCCGCTGGTGAAGTTGATGGCGAGCTCCTCTCGCACGCAATAGCGCAAGTTGCAGTTGCTGCCGGCCGCGACGATTCATTGCCAGTCCTCACAGGTGTCCATATTGAAATCGAAGGCGACAAAGTAACCCTGGCGGCAACAGACCGTTATCGTCTTGCAGTTCGCGAATTTCATTGGAGTAGTCAGAAACCAAACACCAGCGCAAGCGCGCTTATTCGCGGACGTACACTTTCTGAGGTTGCTAAATCACTTTCTGGAAATCCCAAAGTAACTTTCGCATTAGCCCCATCTGGTGCTAACGAACATCTTGTAGGTTTCTCCACTGAAAACCGGACTACCACTACCCGGATGCTGGATGGCACCTTCCCTCCATACAGACACTTACTTCCTAATGAAGCATCCTCGGTCGCAATCGTTGAAGTATCAGCGTTAATGGAGGCGGTCCGCCGAGTTGCGGTAGTTGTAGATAAAACTAGTTCACTCAAATTGAATTTCTCCGACGGTGCGCTCCGTCTTGATGCTAAATCAACAGATGAAGCACAAGCCACCGAAGAGATTGCGGTGGATTTCGAAGGTGATGAGATTTCTATTGCCTTCAATCCAACTTTCCTTACAGATGGGCTCACTGCAGTCGGCACACCTTTCGTTCATATTGCTTTTACTGCTTCCAATAAACCAGCGGTACTTTCAGGTAAAGCGAGTAAAGATGCAGCGGCTGACGATTCATATCGTTATCTGCTCATGCCTATGCGTTACTAATGATTCTCCGAAAACTCGAACTGATTAATTTCCGTTCGCACAAACAACTCTTACTAGAGTTTATTCCAGGACCAAACCTCCTCATAGGTTCGAATGGCGCTGGAAAAACTAACATTATTGAAGCAATAGGTTATTTAGCATCCTTAAAATCTCACCGAGTATCACAAGATTCGTTACTTATTAACAAAGATAGCGAATGCGCATATATCCGTGGCTTAGTTGAAATAGATAATCGAGAGGTTTTATTAGAGTTAGAAATTAACAACGGAAAAAGTAACAGAGTAAGAGTGAATCAAGCAGCGCAACCAAAAGAGCGTGACATCCTTGGGTATGTACAACGTGTTCTCTTTGCTCCAGAGGATCTTGAATTAGTAAAAGGTGATCCGTCTACCCGCAGAGATTATTTAGATACGCTACTGGTGGCGAAGTCTCCTCGTCTTGCGGGTGTTATTTCAGATTATGATCGAGCTCTTAAACAACGTAATTCACTTCTTAAATCTG
The DNA here is from genome assembly GCA_009702245.1 of Actinomycetota bacterium. Lineage (GTDB taxonomy): Bacteria > Actinomycetota > Actinomycetes > Nanopelagicales > Nanopelagicaceae. Next base: position 4,994 of record WLIL01000008.1, on the reverse strand, counting down.
CCCACACACGAAACTTCGACGAGGAGACCCTAGATGTATGGGATGAGAAGTTAGTTGAACGCGGTAGCGAATTAGTTTTTGAAAGATTACAATTAATTAATGAACTAACTACACCTTTCAGCTCTGAATATAAATCAGTAGCTCCCAATGGCGACGTAGAGATGAAATATCGAAGCTCACTAGTAGAAAATTTAATACTTGATCCATCAACAACCAAGGATTCACTCGTCACATCAATGTTTTCAGTCCTTAAGAAGGAACGTAAACGCGAGATTGAGCGCGGAATCTCCTTGGTGGGCCCACATCGAGATGAGCTCTTACTACTCCTCGATAATGAACTAGCGAAGGGTTACGCTAGTCATGGAGAGTCTTGGTCAATAGCGCTTGCCTTAAAATTAGCCGCTTATGATTTGTTAGAAGTGGTAGACCCCATACTGATTCTTGATGATGTCTTCGCTGAACTGGATGGTAAAAGGAGAGACGCTCTCACTACACAGCTTCTTCAAAAAAGTGGTACTAGACAATTGTTTATTACCGCTGCAGTAGTCGAAGATGTACCTATAGAGTTCCGTAGCAACATCATTCAAGTAGGTGAGAGCAATTCCTAATGAGCCTGAAGAATTAGAAAGTGAACCTTCCACAAGCTCCCCACAAAGTAGTGGGCTCGATTTAGCTCGCTCTCTTTTGGCCGCCGCTAAAGCAAAACAAAATTCAGCACCTTTACAAACAAACGGGCTTCGTAAGCAAGTGAGAAAACGCAATCGTCGAGGCGGCGATCCCACTTCATTGGGTGAGGTGATCGCTTCTTTAGCGGCTGAACGAGGCTGGGAAGCCGATATTTCTTCAAGTACTTTGCTTGCACAGTGGGGTGAGATTGCCGGCGGGGATCTAGCTGCTCACGTGAAGGCCGAATCGCTCCGAGATGGGGTCCTCATACTTCGAGCAGAGACCACCGCTTGGGCCACTCAGACTCGATTACTCTCCACTGAGTTATTGAAAAAGGTGCAAATTCACCCTGAGGGCAAGGGCGTCACCACCATCAAAGTCTTAGCGCCCACCCCGCCCTCATGGCGCAAAGGCGAGCGCCACGTGAAAGGGCGAGGCCCCCGGGATACGTACGGTTAACCCCCTTCAACTGGGGGAAGAGAGAAGAGGCGACTGCACGCTCTAAAGAGAACAGGTTGCCACCCTCCCCCCACTCAATGCGATTTATTCCATGAGATTGCCGATTCTGGGCGATTTACAGCCCTCTCTCCTCTGGCTTACCCACTAGGATTAGAGGTAGAAATTGAAGCAATACCCCTAGCCGCCCATTAGGGCGGTTTTCATATGGGGGCATAGGGAGGCTAGGCGTGACCACCGAATACGATGCCAGTGCAATCACCGTCCTTGAAGGATTAGACGCTGTTCGTAAGCGTCCAGGTATGTACATCGGCTCCACCGGGGAGCGCGGTCTCCACCACCTGGTCTACGAAGTGGTGGATAACTCAGTCGATGAGGCACTTGCTGGTCGCTGCGACACCATCGACATTGTGTTGCAAAAAGATGGGGGTCTTCGTGTCACCGATAACGGTCGCGGAATTCCCGTCGATATGCACCCCATCGAAAAGCGTCCTGCTGTCGAAGTAGTTCTCACAGTGCTACACGCCGGCGGTAAATTTGGTGGTGGCGGTTACTCTGTTTCTGGCGGATTACACGGTGTCGGTGTTTCCGTAGTAAACGCACTCTCTGAAACTCTCCGAGTTGATATTCGTCGTGATGGATACAACTGGACGCAAACTTACAAACTTGGTGTGCCACAAGCCGATCTTGAACGCCTTGCCCCAACAGAAGAAACGGGCACCACCGTTACTTTCTGGCCATCTGAAGATATTTTTGAAACTACTGAGTACTCATTCGAAACACTCTCTACTCGTTTTCGCGAAATGGCGTTCCTCAACAAAGGACTCACTATTTCAATGCGCGATGAGCGCGTTGGGCACGTAGACGAAAGTGGCGAACCCGTAGAAGTAACTTACAAATACGACGGTGGAATTACAGACTTCGTGCGCCACCTCAATTCCACAAAGGGAACAACTCACAAATCTATTATTGAGTTTGATGCTGAAGATACCAACGCGAAGATTTCTCTCGAAGTAGCCATGCAATGGAATGCCGGTTTCTCTGAGTCTGTTTACACGTTTGCAAACACCATCAACACTCAAGAGGGCGGTACACACGAAGAGGGCTTCCGCGCTTCACTTACAACTCTCGTGAATAAATTTGGCGAAGAGTGGGGCCTGATCCGTAAGAAAGAGGATCGTCTCACCGGTGATGACGTGCGCGAAGGCCTCACAGCAATCGTCTCTATCAAATTAGGTGAGCCACAATTTGAGGGACAAACAAAAACAAAACTTGGAAATACCGAAGCAAAAACTTTCACACAAAAAGTAGTTTACGATCGCCTCGGTGAGTGGTTCGAGAAGAACCCAGGAGAAGGTAAAGACATTGTTCGCAAATCCATTGATGCAGCAGCTGCTCGATCTGCAGCTCGCAAAGCACGCGATCTAGCACGTAACCGCAAGGGCCTACTCGAAGGCCGCGGGATGCCCGGAAAATTGGCGGATTGCCAATGGACTGAGCCAGAGAAGTGCGAGCTCTATATCGTCGAAGGAGACTCCGCCGGTGGTTCTGCAAAAGGTGGGCGCGATTCTAAATTCCAAGCCATTCTCCCTATCCGCGGAAAAATACTCAACGTCGAGAAGGCCCGTATTGATCGAGTACTTCAAAACAATGAAGTACAAGCACTCATCACTGCTTTAGGTACAGGTATCCATGACGAATTCGATGTAGCAAAACTTCGTTACCACAAAATAATCTTGATGGCCGATGCGGATGTCGATGGTCAACATATCCGCACTTTGCTTCTCACATTGCTCTTTCGCTTTATGCGTCCACTTATCGAACAAGGCTACGTGTACTTAGCTCAACCACCACTTTACAAAATCAAATGGGGTGGAAAAGAACGGGTGCAGTACGCCTTCAGTGATCGTGAACGCGACGGATTTATCAAGATCGGACTAGAGAATGCAAAGCGCCTTCCGAAAGAAGACGGTATTCAACGCTTTAAAGGTCTTGGTGAAATGCCAGCAAAGGAACTTTGGGATACCACCATGGATCCTGAGCGACGTGTGTTAATCCGAGTCACACTTGACGATGCCGCCGCCGCTGACGATCTCTTCTCAGTCTTGATGGGTGAAGACGTGGAACAACGCCGCGCTTTCATTCAACGTAATGCCAAAGACGTACGCTTCCTCGATATTTAATTCACTAGAAATTGGAGTAACGCATGAGTGACATCGAATCGCCAGACTCTTCTGAGTCCACGATCGATCCTGTAACAGGGGCTGTCAGTGATCGCATCGATCTCGTTGATATCAACGTAGAGATGGCGCGCTCATACCTCGATTACGCAATGAGCGTGATTGTGGGGCGTGCACTTCCAGATGTTCGTGATGGCTTAAAACCAGTGCACCGCCGCGTGCTCTACGCAATGTATGACGGTGGATATCGCCCCGATCGGGGTTACTACAAATCTTCTCGCGTCGTCGGCGACGTGATGGGTAATTATCACCCACACGGCGATAGCGCCATTTACGACACCTTGGTTCGCCTCGCTCAACCGTGGTCACTTCGTTATCCACTCGTCGATGGCAATGGAAACTTTGGTTCGCCGGGAAATGATCCAGCGGCAGCCATGCGTTACACAGAAGCGCGGCTCGCACCATTAGCCATGGAGATGATGCGCGACATCGATGAGGACACTGTTGACTTCTCACCAAACTACGACGGCCGCTCACAAGAACCCAACGTGCTTCCTAGCCGCTTTCCCAATCTGCTTGTTAATGGCAGTGCGGGAATTGCAGTGGGCATGGCCACCAATATTCCTCCCCATAATCTTCGTGAAGTAGCTTCTGGGATCCAATGGTCTCTGGAACACCCAGATGCCACCCAACCAGAATTATTAGACGCACTTCTTGAACGTATTAAAGGTCCAGACTTTCCTACTCGAGGAATCATCATCGGTCGTACCGGTATCGATGAGGCATACCGCACCGGTCGTGGATCAATCACTATGCGTGCAGTTGTTGAAGTAGAGGAAATTAACGGGCGTAGCTGTCTGGTTATCACTGAACTTCCTTATCAAGTGAACCCAGATAATTTAGCTTTGAAGATTGCCGAACTAGTTAAAGAAGGCAAGGTTGCTGGCATCTCAGATGTGCGTGACGAAGGCAATGAACGCCTTGGACAACGCCTTGTTATCGTTCTCAAGAAAGACGCTATCGCCAAAGTAGTACTCAACAACCTCTACAAGCACACTCAACTTCAAGATAATTTTGGTGCCAATATGCTGGCGCTTGTCGATGGAGTTCCACGCACGCTTCGCATCGATGAATTCGTGCGCTACTACCTTGTACATCAAATTGAGGTAATTGTTCGCCGTACTAAGTTCCGGTTAGCTGAAAAAGAGAAGCGTGCACACATCTTGAGTGGTTATCTCAAAGCTCTTGATGCATTAGATGAAGTGATCGCCTTAATCCGTCGAAGTGCGACAGTGGATGATGCTCGCCAAGGCTTAATGCAACTCCTTGAGGTCGACGAAATTCAAGCAAATGCTATTTTGGAAATGCAACTTCGTCGTCTCGCAGCCCTTGAACGTCAAAAGATCATCGATGAGTACGACGGAATTATGGCTGAAATTAAGGAACTTCTTGCCATCTTGGCGAGCGAATCTCGCCAACGTGAAATTGTTGGTGAAGAGCTTCACGAACTTACAGAAAAGTATGGCGATGAGCGTCGAACCGCGATTGTGGCTGCTGAAGGTGACTTCTCTGCGGAGGATCTCATTCCGGAGCACGATGTTGTGGTCACCATTACTCGCGGCGGGTATGCCAAACGCACAAAAGCAGATCTTTATCGCGCTCAACGCCGTGGTGGTAAAGGCGTTCGAGGCG
>WLIL01000079.1 GCA_009702245.1 Actinomycetota bacterium | reverse complement strand
AGAGCAAAATGCCGGCTCGAAAAGTTCGCTTCGGACCGAATCGATCACCGAGCGCACCCGAAAAGGGGAGCATCGATCCAGTCATGAGGCTTAAGCCATTGAGCATCCATTGAAGCGAACTCGTGTCGGCCTGAAAGGCATCTCTAATGGCCGGCAGCGCGACTGTGATCGCGGTGTTGTCATACATCACCATTCCAAGACCAGCAGCGGCAACGCCGGCTACAAGAAGTGGTGATTTTTGAGTCATGAAAGCACTTTGAGAAAACGCTCGAGTTCGTCGCGATCCTTGAGGGCGCTATTGGCGAGAAGTTCACTCACGGCGCTTTCGGGAAGTGCTCGTGAAGCATTGAGTGTGAACTTGGTGAGCACATCTTCTCTGGTGAGTGGTGCGAGTTCACTTCCGCGACTTGCATCGACGCGGTGCTCAACTGCTGAGCCATCCTTCATGATGATCTTTAGATGGGCAGCAAATGCTCGTGGGAATATTTCAGTGGCTCGTTCATCGGCGTGCACCTCAACCCTGTTGGCAAGTTCTAGTCGGAGCGGGGCATCCCAGCCAGGTCCAAAATCATCCAAGTAGAGTCCAAGGCCTCCACCGCCAGTGAGCGCGGCGGCGATGGTGTATGGACCGGAGAACTTTGCGTGATAGCCGCTCTTGGGGTGTGTTTTATCTTCACGGGGCTCGGCAATGGTGCGCATAACGGGCATTGCTACGCCAAGTTCTATTCGGGCAATCTCATTGAGATCCGCGATCTGGTCACGAAGGGCAAGTGCGCAATCGATTCCTGGGTGAGTGAAGTGGTTGGTGGGGTAGGGCTTGTAAACGGTGCGTAATAACTCCCAACGAATTCCTAAGTCGTCGATCAGTGCGTGTTCGTCATACTTTCCATCCAGGTATGCATTGAAGAAACCGAAGCGACCTTCCAAGACGGTTGGTGGTCCCGTGACTCCTTCGCGCGCGAATGCTGCAGCAGTAATGCCACCGTGCGCAGCCCAACCGCAGTGAATTCGTTTCACTGTTCCGCCAGTGCGATTCGCCTCAATCACTCCCGCTCCCATGCTTACTGCGATACCCATGGCATCTGCAATGCGATCTGCATTCAGACCATAAAGGTAGGCAGCTGCTGCAGCAGCACCTATGGTTCCGCAGATCGAAGTTGCGTGGAATCCCTTTTCGAAGAAGAGCGAATTACGAATTTCTGGTATGTAAGAAGCCATTCCCAGCCGGTTACATATTTCTATACCGATAGCAATGGCGTGAATGAGTTGATCGGGGGTGGCTTCAACTTCTTGGGCGACTGCTAATGCCGCTGGAATGATTGATGCGGAAGGGTGGAGGACGGAAGGGAGATGCGTATCATCAAAATCGAGGACATGTGCCAGGGTGCCATTGATGAGTGCGGCGCTCGCTGCCGGAAGTAGCCCCCCATTTCCACCGATGACCACACTCTTACCAACACCACCCCAACTTCGTACTGCGCGCTCAACTGCTAAATCTGGTTCGTGAGCCCCACTCTTGATGGATTCCGCTCGTCCGGCGAGTGAGTTACCAATCGTATCTAAGATGCGTTCGGTGACGTCTTTGCGGATTTCTGCCGTAATCTTCGCTCCGTAAGCAAATTGTGCAAGTTGTTTAACGAATTCGGTCACGGAAGTATCGCCAATGGTCGCACGGGGGCGCCAGTAGCGCCCACTACACGAAGCGGCGAAACTACGAAGATAAATTCGGAGACATTGGCATCAAGAAGTTCGTCGAGTTTGAGTGTCTCCATGATGTGAATGCCGTATTCGACCAGGAGAATGCGGTGGACTGGAAGCAGGCTATGTCCTGCACCTGCCGTGATCTGCTCGAATGCAATAGTTTCGCCAGCCGCAATCTTCACTTTTCGAGAGGCAATCCACTCTGCCCCACTTGTGTCGACTCCTGGAACGCCGTCGGTGAGGCCGATAAACGCATCTCGTTCATTCCAGCGTCGAGACCAACCCGAACCAATGAGTACTGAGTCGCCCGCTTGCACCGAAATACCTTGAGCTTTCTCAGCGCGTGTTAAATCGTCAGCAGTGATGCCATAACCGGCGGGCAGAGTGGGAACCCCATGTAAGCGCGCGATATCGAGAAGTACGCCCCGTCCAACAAAAGGTGTCATCGTGTCGATGCCATGAACCTTGAAACCATCAGCGCCTTGGGCTTCATAGGCATCTACACCCCCGAAGAGTTTTCCTTCGTGAGAAACATGCGAAAGGCCATCTATGTGAGTTCCAACATGGCCGCCGGTCACGATTATTTCATTTGAAGCAGACCCTCCATCGGCGCGCACCATGTCTCCATGGCGTCGTTCAAGAATCATGCGAAAGGGTGGGTGGTTCGGGGATTGAGGCATGCCGCGCTTCATGGGTTGTGCGAGGTCGATGATGCGAGCGCCCGAAAGGCCAGAGAGAATTGTGTTCAGATTGCTCATAATTTCTCCGCTTCTGCAATGACTTCGTCGGTGATCAGTTGATCCCATTGGTCTGCCGAAATGGCGTTGCACTCTGCTAGCACCGCTCGGGTGTCAGCTCCACGTTTGCGACCAGTCCAGCGGATGCGACCCGGAGTTCCGCTCAATCGATATAAGACGTTCTGCATTCGGAGCGGTCCTAAGTCAGGGTCATTCACTGTTGTAATTGTATCGAGTGCTTGGAATTGTTCATCTTCAAAAATATCGCGAATGTCATAAATAGGAGCTACGGCTGCCTGGGCCTCTTCGAAAGACCTAATGACGGTGGCCAGATCGCGTTCCTTAATCCAATCGCCGACATAGGTATCGAGAAGCTCTGCATGTTCTGCGCGCGTAGATCCCTTAGCAAACCATGGCTCATCAATTACTTCCGGATGCCCCACGAGCCGCATGACTCGTTCAGCGATGGATTGTGCCGAAGTCGAAATGGCAACCCACTTACCTTCGCTTGTGATGTAGGTATTTCTTGGGGCGTTGTTAACAGAGCGGTTTCCGGTTCTCTGCTGCACGGCGCCGAGTTGATCAAAGATCAGTGGCTGTGGTCCAAGGATTGAGAGAATTGGCTCGATGATCGCGAGGTCAACAACTTGTCCCTTGCCACCGTTCTTTTCCCGCGCATAGAGCGCGGTCATGATCGCTTGCGAGGTTGCTAGCGCCGCGATGCCGTCGGCTAAACCAAAAGGCGGAAGTGTGGGCGGGCCGCCCGGCTCTCCGGTCATGGCAGCAAAACCACTCATCGATTCGGCAAGCGTGCCAAACCCGGGGCGGGCAGAGTACGGCCCAAATTGGCCAAAGCCAGTCACCCGCGCAATGACCAGGCCAGGGTTGATGCGGTGGAGCTCTTCGGGAGAGAGGCCCCACCCTTCTAATGTGCCCGGCCTAAAGTTTTCAATCAGCACATCACAGGTTGCAATGAGTTTTTTGGCAATCTCGGCGCCGCGCGGGTCTCCCAGATAAAGAGCAATCGTGCGCTTGTTGCGTGAGAGCATCGCCCACCAGAGCGGGATGCCATTTTTGCTGGGTCCATGATTTCGGACGGGGTCGCCTTTGGTGGGGTGTTCCACCTTGATGACATCAGCGCCAAAGTCTCCCAAGATGGTGGCCGCCATCGGCCCGGCAAAGAGGGTTGCCAAATCGAGAACTCGCACGCCGGCTAACGCCCCCGGTGATGAGCTCACTGATGGGTCCTCAGCGCTCATCTTGGGCGTTCCACTCTGTGAAACCACGTTCCACACCGTACTGGGAGTGGGGGGTTTCAGACAAGGTCTGAGCGTGGATATTTACCGCCAGGCGGAATACGGTTACGCTCTGCGGAACAGTCTTTAGGTCCGTGGGTTGCTCGGCAACCTTCATATGAGGAGATTTACATGGTCTATCTCGTCTACAAGATGCGTCTCTCCGCCCACTCTCGGCGGAATATGAAGGATTTCTGGCATTGGCTCGAGGATCGCGAAACCTGGTTCTATCAGGATCTTCCGATGGTGAAGTCAGTTCGCTGGTATTACAGCCTCGTCGGGGATGTTTACACGATCGAAAATTGGGCGGCTTTTGAAGATGAGGCAGGCTTTGGCGAGTACCGCAAGGCGCTGGCTTCTCTCAAGGGGGACGCAAATTGGGAGAATCTGCGCGTCACGCAAGATGAGTGGTGGGAGTTCTTGGGAACTCGCATGGTGGTAGATCCTCCGGTGAAAATTGGATTTGGCTCTTAGATGGTTGAATCCACCAGCCAAACAATTGCGACCGTAGAACGTGCGGCAGATGTACTCCTACTTTTTGCAAAGCCAAATAACCCACATTTGGGGGTTACTGATATTGCTGAACAACTCTCGCTCTCCAAAGCGGCCGTTCATCGCATTTTGGCATCACTACGCTCGCGGGGCTTCATCGAATTAATTGAAGAGAGTCGACGCTATCAACTTGGAGCCGCCTCGCTCTCGCTCGGAATTGCCTATCTCGCTCGTATCGATGTACGGCAAATAGCTTCGGCTGAGTTGCACCAACTTTCGCTTGCGAGCAAAGAGACTGCCACGCTTTCCATTCGCACTGGGGATGAGCGCATATACGTCGATCAGATTCGCCCGGAACGTGAAATTGTGATGAGCGTTCCCATTGGTGTTCCATTTCCGTTACATGCGGGAGGTTCTTCAAAGGCATTCTTAGCTTTTCTTGCTCCGGATGAGCAGGTTCGATACCTCGCTAAGCAGATGCTTTCAGTCACTGACAAGACCATTATTGATAGCGGTAAACTTCGCGAAGAATTGGCGGAAATTAGGCAACGGGGTTTTGCGAGTTCATTTGGCGAACGTCAAGCAGGGGCGGCATCTATTGCGGCGCCTGTCTTTGATCACGCAGGTTCGCCTGCGGCGGTGATCAGCCTGAGTGGTCCAGCCGATCGTTTTAAGGATGAAATCGATGATTGTGTACCGCTTCTTCTTGCGGCCACGGCTCGGGTCTCTCGCCGTCTTGGTCATAACCCCATTTCCTAGTTCAACCATCACACAAGGAGCATGTCATGTCGTTTGATCTCGTCATCAAGGGCGGAATTCTCATTATTCCATTTACCGGAGAAGTCAAAGCCGATATCGGAGTTATTGGTGGGAAGATTGCGGCGATTGGTGCCGATCTTCAAGGTGGCAAAAAGGTGGTTGACGCAACGGGTAAGTATGTTGCACCTGGTGCAGTCGATGCGCACTTCCATATCGGCATTTATCGGCCGATCGCACAGGATGCTTTCGAAGAGACGCGTTCATCACTGGTGGGTGGTGCCACCACAGTTATTTCTTACTTCCGGACAGGCCAGCACTACCTCAATAAAACGGGTACGTATGCAGATATTTTTCCAGAGGTACTCGACTCGGTAAAAGGCCAAGTCCACACTGATGTTGGGTTTCATTTAGCGCCGATGACAGCCGGTCAAGTGGATGAGGTGGGTTCGCTTGTCAAGAACCACGGTATTCCCTCGTATAAATACTACATGTTTTATAAGGGATTTAATCTCGCAGCTAATAGTCGTGACTCTAAAGCGTTTACGATGAGTGAAGAGTATGACCTCGGCCATCTCTTCTCAATTATGGAATCTGTCTCGGCAGCGCAGAAAGAGAATCCGCAAACTCGCGTTTCGCTTAGCTTGCACTGCGAGCAATCTGAGTTGATGCGCCTCTTTATTGATCGCGTGCAAACTAATGGAAGCCCACAGAACCTGAAGGCATACTCAGACGGGCGTCCGCCGCTCACGGAAGAAGTTGCAATTGGAGAAGCCACCACCCTGGCTGCTGCCGCAGGTACTAATATCAACTTGTTGCACATCTCCAGTGGTCCGGCGCTCAATGCCGCACGTCGCGCCCGGGTGACCTATCCCGATACGGATATGCGTATCGAAGTCACCCTGCACCATCTCTGTCTTGATTATGAAACCCTTGATAAGAAGGGCGGTCTAGGCGGCAAAGTAAATCCACCTATTCGTACAAAGAGCGATAATGAAGAATTGTGGAACGGTGTGCTTGATGGCACGGTCTCATGGGTGGCCTCAGATCACGCTTGCTGCATGGAAGAAGAGAAGGGTGATCAACTCTGGCCAGCACTTCCCGGCTTTGGTGGCACCGCACTTCTTTATCCGGTGCTCCTCTCCGAAGGTCATCACAAGCGCGGACTCTCACTTGCTCGCGTTGTCGAGCTTGCAAGTAGCAATCCGGCAAAGGCTTATGGTCTTTGGCCGCAGAAGGGCAGCATGAATATCGGTGCTGATGCCGATCTCGTGGTCCTTGATCTCGATAAGAAAGCCACGGTCACCACAGATATGTTGCTCTCTGCGCAAGATCACTGTCCATTCGAAGGCGTGGAAGTGCAGGGCTGGCCAGAAACTACCGTGCTTCGCGGAAATGTCGTCTACGAAAACGGCGAAGTGCAAGGCGCACCTACCGGGCAATACGTTCGTCGCGCCTAAGAGATCCACGGTCATCAGATGATGAAAGCAGCAGTTGCTATTGGTCTTGCTGGCATTCCACTGTCAAAGTACGGCCCCATTATTTCTGAGGCCGAAAAATCTGGGGCCTATGCACTCTGTGTAGGAGAAGCTGCGCATGAAACCTTTGCAGCTGCATCTTTTGTTTCGGCATTGACGACGAAACCTCGGATCATCTCCGGTATCGCCACTTGGGCGCGGCCGCCAGTCACTACAGCACTCGCTGCAAGTACGGTGGATGAGATTTCGGGCGGCAGATACGAATTGGGGCTCGGGACTATGCCCGAACATTGGAACCGTGATCATTACGGCATTGATCCTGCGCGGCCCTTGGTGCGTATGCGCGAATACATTGAAGTCATTCGCTTGGCCTGGAAGGCCCATGGCGGTCTCTCGTGTGATTTTGCAGGTGAGTTCTACAACATAGCGGGCTACCGAAGGATGATCCCACCATTGCGAGAGGAGATTCCTATCCATCTCGCCGCGACTCGTCCTGGTATGGCCAGACTCGCTGGCGAAATCTCCGATGGCGTCTTAGTAAATTGGCTCCATACCCAGGAGTGGCTCCACGAGGTGTTAGAGCCTGCTTTTGCCGAAGGGGTAGCGCGGGGGAAGAGATCGCCACAGCGCTCAGCCATGGTCAGGGTCTTGGTGGAGCCAGATCCGGTGAAGGCGCGCGACCTGCTGCGGCCCTCCTTCGCCATGTACCAACAAGTTCCTTACTTCCATGAGGTTGCGGCCTCGGGCGGCTTCGTGGGCGCTGACCTCGTCGACGGGTTAGTCGATGCCATGACAGTCCACGGTGATCTCGACTCCGTGGTGAGCCAATTACAGGAGCGCTACGGGAAGTGGGCCGATTGGCTTGAGCTCACCCCACCGGGTGCGGTGGGTGGCAGCGT
>WLIL01000078.1 GCA_009702245.1 Actinomycetota bacterium | reverse complement strand
GCTGAGTTGTCCGTAGACAACCCAAGTTAATCGATCTCGGCGCAACTTCACTTAAGCGAAGTTACTACAAAATCGATACATTTCGTGAGTGCCGCAACATCGGACGGAGTAATACTTGGGAACATCGCGACCCGAAGCTGATTGCGCCCGAGTTTCCGATAAGGATCCGTATCAACAATGCCATTAGCTCTAAGCGCTTTGGCGACTGCGGTGGCGTCGATGGCCTCGTCGAAGTCGATGGTCCCGACGACCTGTGAACGATGTGCTGGGTCAACGACGTAAGGAGTGGTGTAAGAAGTTTCTTCAGCCCATTTGTAGAGAATGGAAGATGACTCGGCGGTGCGGGCATGTGCCCACTTGAGTCCACCTTGTGAATTCATCCACTCGATCTGCTCTCCGAGCAGGAAGAGCGTCGCAATCGCAGGAGTGTTGTACGTCTGATCAAGACGTGAGTTGTCTATAGCAATCTGGAGATCATACGAAGCCGGAATCCAGCGTCCGCTCTCTTTGATACGTGCCACTCTTTCGATAGCCGCAGGGCTCATTAATGCAATCCATAGACCGCCATCAGATGCAAAGGATTTCTGTGGAGCGAAGTAGTACGTGTCGAATTCTGCAGCATCGACTGCAAGCCCGCCGGCACCGCTGGTGGCATCTACAAGTACGAGTGCATCTTTATCGGTACCTATAGGGCGCTTGATGGGCATGGCGACGCCTGTGCTGGTTTCGTTATGTGTCAATGCATACGCGTCGATACCCGATTCGGCTGATGCGAAAGCAAGTGATCCTGGTTCAGCTTTAATTACGGTGGGATTATCGAGGAATGGTGCTTCAAGTGCAGCGGTTGCGAACTTCGAAGAGAATTCGCCAAAAGTGACGTGTTGTGATTTCTTCTCGATTAAACCAAGTGTCGCGATATCCCAGAAAGCTGTGGAGCCACCGTTTCCAAGAACGACTTCATATCCGTCAGGAAGAGCGAAGAGTGAAGTAAGGCCTGAGCGCACGCGACCCACTAAATCTTTCACCGGCTTCTGTCGATGTGATGTACCCAGAATCGAAAGACCACTGGCGGCCAGGGCGGCAAGGGCTTCGGGACGAATCTTTGATGGGCCACATCCAAAACGACCATCGACTGGTTTTAACTCATTAGGAATCACTATTTCGCTCATACCTCCAGGTTAATGGGCGAGTGTTACAGATGTGTAAGCGGAAAGTGCTGGTTAAGGATATAGGCGAGTGATTTCCCACTCATTCGACGAATTGTTGATTCGTGAATAACGGGCTCGGTCATGCAAACGTGAGTAGCGCCCTTGCCAGAACTCAATGGTCGAAGGAGTCAGAGCAAAGCCTCCCCACTGATCCGGAAGGGGAACTTCCTCGGGATAGCGTTCACTAAATTCGCGCCACTTCTCTTGCAGGGTGTCAGGTGAATCGAGCACTGTCGACTGCGCACTGGCCCACGCCCCGATTTGGCTGGCCCAAGGGCGGGAGTGGAAGTAGGCAGCGGACTCTTCCCGACTCACTTTTGACACGCTCCCAGTCACGATGACTTGCCGCTCCAGCGGGTACCAGGGAAAAAGGAGCGAGGCCCGGGGCTCATCACCTAGTTGTTGAGCCTTAGCCGAGTCATAGTTCGTGTAGAAGTGGAGAGTCGGGCTCTTCCCTTCGCTCACTCCTTTAAGCAGAACAGAGCGCGACCAGGGTTGCCCTGAAGAATCCACCGTAGAGAGCACCATGGCGTTCGCTTCCACCACGTAAGGATTCTCATGGGCGTTTACCAGCCAGCTCTGAAAGAGAGTAAAAGGGTCTGCGGGTAGCTCGCCTAGCCCGTTTTCGCCATACGAACGGCGCATCTTGGAGATATCGATGGCAGTCTCGCTAGGGGAGCGGGAAGAATCCTCATTTTTTCTCATGTGATCTATCTAACGATATGGAGGCGCCTCACGGCTAGCGCTACGGCGTGGTGAGAGTGAAAACTAAGGGAGGACAAACCTCTGTCCCGCAGGTCACAAGCCTGTTGTGAATGACAAGGAACATCATGTCTGATTTTGTGCCCGGGCTCGAAGGCGTTGTCGCATTTGAATCAATCATCGCCGAACCCGACAAAGAAGGCAGCGCACTGCGCTATCGCGGTGTAGATATCGATGACCTTGTAGGCCGTGTGAGTTTCGGAAATGTGTGGGGTTTACTTGTTGAAGATAAGTTCAATCCAGGGCTTGCGCCCGCTGAGCCACTCGTCCTTCCCATTCACACAGGTGATGTTCGAGTCGATGCGCAATCTGCGATTGCCATGCTGGCGCCAACTATGGGCTTCAAGCCCCTCCTAGACATTTCTGATGAAGAGGCACGTGACAACGTGGCGCGCACAAGTTCCATGCTGCTCTCTTATGTAGCCCAAGCTGCTCGTGGTCAAGATGTAGCGCCTGTGTCAGAGGCAGAAGTTGCAAAGGGTAAGAATGTCGTTGAGCAGATGATGATTCGTTGGCGCGGGGAACCGGATCCAGCGCACGTCAAAGCAATCGATGCTTACTTTGTTTCAGCCGCTGAACACGGCATGAATGCTTCAACTTTCACGGCCCGTGTCATTGCGTCTACTGGTGCCGATGTGGCTGCTTCAATCTCGGGTGCCATTGGCGCCATGTCAGGTCCGCTTCACGGCGGTGCGCCTTCACGCGTCCTTCACATGATTGAAGATGTAGAACGTCTCGGAGATGCCCGCCAGTACGTCAAGGATTTGCTCGATAAGCACGAGCGCTTGATGGGTTTTGGTCACCGCGTCTATCGCGCCGAGGATCCACGCGCTCGTACTCTTCGCCGTACGGCAAAGGAATTAAACGCACCTCGTTACGAAGTTGCCTGCCGTCTTGAGGAAGCAGCCCTTACTGAACTCAGAGAGCGTTATCCAGATCGCGTCCTGGAAACCAATGTGGAGTTCTGGGCTGCCATCGTGCTCGATTTTGCACAAGTTCCAGGGCATCTCTTCACGTCGATGTTCACTTGCGCGCGCACAGCCGGTTGGTCAGCACACATTCTGGAGCAAAAGGCGACTGGCCGCTTAGTGCGTCCATCTGCACTTTACGTGGGTAAAGGTCCGCGCAAGGCAGAGACTGTCGAAGGTTGGGGCAAGTAAGCAAAGAGCAATGCTCTTTAGTTGATTGCAACGCCAAAGAGGTGTGTAGCTTCTTCGTGAGTGAGTAGCACTTCACCTTCGGTCGAAATGATGGTGATAATTTTGCCCTCTTCACGAATACGAACGATACTTTCTGGCACGATTCCGTTCTTGAGTAAATCATTCATCGTTTCTTGGGCGCTCTGTAGCGGTTCTCCGAAGCGCTCCAACTTCACTCGACGTACTCCACGTTTAGCCAAGCTTGAAATGCTCTCTGGAATAGATCTCTCTAGATGTTCTGAGTGAACCCCTAGATCGTCGAGGCCAGGAATGGGATTACCAAAAGGAGAGAGTTGAGGCTCGTTGAGCATTTGGTAGATGCGACGCTCCACTTCATTGGAGATGACGTGCTCCCAACGACAGGCCTCTTCGTGTACGAGTTCTAGCGGCAACTTGATGACATCGATCAGCAGACATTCGGCTATCCGGTGTTTGCGCATCACTCGCTCGGCCGCAAGACGCCCAAGAGAGGTGAGTATAAGAAGTCGCTCATCGCCTACTTGAATCAGGCCATCACGCTCCATGCGAGCGATGGTCTGCGAAACGGTGGGGCCGGAGTGGTCGAGTCGCTCGGCAATGCGGGCCCGCAGCGCCGGAATGCCCTCTTCCTCAAGTTCAAAGACGGTGCGCAGGTACATCTCCGTCGTGTCGATGAGGTCGGTCATAAGGTGAAGATTAGAACAAAAGTCGCTGCTTGGGGCTCGCAGGCTTACCCTTACGCCGTGTCAATCATCTGGTTTCGGCGGGATCTGCGCCTCGGGGACCATCCAGCATTGGCTGCGGCCGTACGCGCAGGCGAGGTGGCTCCGGTCTATA
The DNA here is from genome assembly GCA_009702245.1 of Actinomycetota bacterium. Classification (GTDB taxonomy): domain Bacteria; phylum Actinomycetota; class Actinomycetes; order Nanopelagicales; family Nanopelagicaceae. The sequence goes on along the minus strand of WLIL01000078.1, from coordinate 3,382 downwards.
TACGCGATCACTCACTTGCCACTAGCGAGCGACGTTCCTCCTACTTGGCCGCTTCTTTGCAGGCTCTCGATGAATCTCTCGGGGGAAATCTTCACGTATACGAGGGAAGCCCCGTCGAGATTCTTAAGAAACTTTCGGCACAGTACGGTGAGATTTTTGTAACTGAAGAATTTACTCCTAAGGCAATTCTTCGGAACGAAGAATTAGCAAAAGCTCAAATAACTATCAATCAGGTGGGCTCGCCATATGCCGTATCACCTGGTCGCGTTCGGAAATCAGATGGCACTCCATATCGCGTTTATACACCTTTCTATAAAGCGTGGTGTGCTGTGGGATGGCGCGCACCTTCAGAGTTGCCTGCAACGCCGAACTGGATTTCGCCGCCACTGGATGCACGCAAGTTTCCCGACATTACTTGCGAGGTTCCTCCAGCGGGGGAAGTAGCGGCGCTGAAGCGTTGGCACGAGTTCTACAAAGTTGATTTAGCACGTTATGACGAAGAAAGAAAACGAGCGGATCTCAATACCACAAGTGGTTTAGCAAGACATTTGCGTTGGGGAGAAATCCATCCTCGTACCATTTTGGCAGAGTTGAATCAAACCGAAGCCCACGATGTCTTCCGCACGGAAATTGCTTGGCGAGAGTTTTATGCTGACGTTCTTTTCCATGAGCCACATACTAATTTAGATTATTACAAACCTGAGTTTTCGAGAATGCGTTATAACGAGCCTGGAAAAGCGTTCGAAGCATGGTGCCATGGAAAAACCGGTTATCCCTTTGTCGATGCTGGAATGCGCCAACTCAACGCAGAAGGTTGGATGCATAATCGCCTGCGAATGGTGGTGGCATCTTTTTTGATTAAGGATTTGCATATCGAATGGCAGCATGGTGCCCGATATTTTATGGAGAAACTCTTCGATGCCGATGTCGCCTCCAATTCACACGGATGGCAATGGACCGCCGGAACCGGCACCGATGCATCGCCCTATTACCGCGTCTTTAATCCGATAGAGCAGGGGAAACGATTTGATCCAGAGGGGCTTTACATTAAGAAGTATGTACCGGAACTCGCTCATTTAGCTGCGAGCGAAATTCATGAACCCTGGCTCTACCTTGACGGGCTAAGCCATGGCTACCCGGAGCGGATCGTTGATCACGCTACCGAGCGCCATGAAGCTCTAGCCCGACTGGCTGAACTTAAGCCAAGAAGTTAGTGAACTGCCACGGATCAGTGGTGTCGTACTCGCGTTCGATCCAAGGCAGGAAGAGATCGTTACGGGTCTTGAGTGGATCCCAATCAACTGGCCCCGACCATATTGGTGCCCAGTATTTCTCCGCGACGTTGTAGATCTCTTCCCAGGGCAATTCATCTGGCACGAGTAATCCAGCTTCTGGGTTCTTGATCATCCAATCGATGGCGGCGTAAACCGCAGCGCCTACTTGGAGTGTGGTGGCCGATTGACCTGGAGCAAGTTCACGCGCGCGATGTATATCGAGCAGCGAGCCAGTCCACCACGCTTTGTATGGATGGCCCATCAGAAGGACGCCGAGTCGATCTTCGCCCGAAGTGATCTCTTCATTCATGATTCGTTGGTTTGTTTGTAGATCCCATTGGCGCATCTCAAGTTCGCGCATCGAGATGATGGCAGCATCAGAAGGGCAGTAGGCGTAATGCACGGTGGGGCGATAGACGGCAGTATCGCCATCCCAGACGGTGAGGAAATCCGACATGGTGAATGCTTCGCCGTGACGGATGACAAGGCCGGTGATTTCGCAATCTGGCACCCATGAACGAACCCAGGTAGACGCACCAGGTTGCGCGATGGCAATTTGATTACGTGGGCCGGCGCCTTCGTGCACGTAGGCGTTTTGTGGCAAGGACTTCTCGTGTGTTCCCCAACCCATTTCCGCTGGTGCGATGCCCTCTTCATAGAAGCCTTCAACGCTCCAGGTGTTAACGAATTCATCAACCTCTTTGGGGCGATCAGATATTTGAGTGTCGCGTTCAGCAATGTGGATAACGCGCACGTCGAGGCTCTGTGCCAAACGTGGAAAATCACGTGCCGCAAGCGCTTCGGCAACGCCTGGTCCCGCCAGCCCATCCTTGATGGCGCGCTCGCCAATTTCAACGAGTGCTTTCTTAGTGAGGTGTGAAACCATGCCTGGATTCGCCCCGTGTTCGACGATGGCGGTGGCTCCCTTTTCACTCCAGGAGCTCTTCATCTCTCGAAGTCGCATGTGGCGGTGGTAGAGCGTGCGTTCTAACGGATGGCGGGTAGCGCCTTGGCTATAAGGCTCCCACTCTTCGACTGAAGTGTTGAGGTACATCACGCCGTGTGCATGTGCCCACCCGATGATGACGTTGGCATCAATGTTCCAAGCAAGATCAAGAAGAATATCTCCGGCCGAAACGTGTGCTGAAAGAAAAGAATCCAAATTCTCTTTAGTGACTGTCGCTTGCAAATATGTGGCGCCGCGATCAATGGCGTTTTGGACTCTGGCTCGGTTGTCGAGTTGATCCACGATCGTGATCTGTTTACCTTCGACAAGATTGTCGAGGAGGAGTGGGAGTGTGCATTGCGAGACTGAACCCGCTCCTAGAACAAGGACACGGCCTTGGAAAGTACCGGACAACTAGCGCCTCCTTAGTCGGGCCGCTATAGCGGTCCGTGGTTGTTCGCGCGGTTTGGCGAACCAATTAAGAGTAGGGCAGGACCACCGAGCGCCCAAATTGCTCCGCGTCTACCGGTGGGCCGAGATAGAAACCCTGAGCATGCGTCACACCAAGATCATTCAATGCAGTCAGCGCACGTTCACTCTCTACCCCTTCAGCAACCACGTGTATTTCTAGTCGCGCAGCTAGTTCGACCGTGGCGCGCACTACTTCTAAGGCTCGCGTGTCCACCGGATCCACGGAAAGAGGTGCGATGAGGCTTTGATCGAGTTTTATCCAGTCCACCTGAAACTTCTGCAAGTAGGAAAGTGCCGAGTAACCCGAACCGAAGTCATCGATTGCTATCCGAATCCCAAGAGCACGAAGCTCGTTAATGTGCGCCACGCTCTCCTTACCTAGCAGTTCTTTCTCTGTTATCTCAAACGTGATTTGCTGAAGCGAAACTCCTGCTCCCCGAACAATCTTTTGTAGATCTTCGATAAATAGGGGGTTCGTTAACACCTGACCTTCAATATTGATGTGAATAGAAAACGCAGTATTTGCCCATGCACGTAGATATTGACACCCCTCTTTCAGCACGTAGAGAGCTAGTTGATATTCGTGGCCGCTCAATTCCTTAAGAAAATTCGCCGGGAGGAGGACTCCTTCGATTTCATCTCTCATGCGGATGAGTGCTTCGCCGGCAGCGAGAGTTCTTGGAGAAAGTTG
>WLIL01000077.1 GCA_009702245.1 Actinomycetota bacterium | reverse complement strand
GAAGCCAGCTGCCAAGAAGCCTGCGAAGAAGGCTGCGAAGAAGGCTGCTCCTCGCAAGGCTGCAAAGAAGGCTGCTCCTCGCAAGGCTGCAAAGAAGGCTGCTCCTCGCAAAGCTGCAAAGAAGACCGTTAAGAAGGCTGCAAAGAAGCGTTAATCATCGCTCTTAAGTGAGGGGTCGCGCACTGTGCGCGGCCCCTCACTTTTGTGTTACTCGTTGCTCGGAAAGTTCTTCGCTAACGCAAGTAGGCGCTTGGCGTGTACTCCAAGCCGACCGCTTGCTGCCAAAAGTGAGATGGCATCGTCAACATCAAGTCGAAGAGTGAGTGGAGCGTGAACTTCTACAGCTCCGCTCTTCAAGTGAGTCGTTGCAGAATCGCTGCCAAAGTGTGGAGTGAGTTCTGAAGCAAGGTGCACAAATAACAGCGATGTACCCTCTCCGGCCGCATCACGAACAAAGCCGAACGGGATTGATGATGCCTCGTCGAGAAATGACGAGAGGTCCGTAGGGTCAAGTGTTGCCAAATCTGCCGGGATGACAATTGTCTTTCCCGAACATGAACGTGCCCCCAACAAGATTGCGTCGTTCAGACCGCCGCCCGTGTCGGCAATGACTTGAATTCCCGGACGTTCGTTGCCCACTTGGGCATCGCTGGTGACAACCACGATTTTTCCTATTTCAGGCATCGTTTCAAGCACGTCAAGGATGTCGGAAAAGAAGGCTCGAGCCCAATCTTCGCCGTCCACCCCGTAAAGGGCGTGGAGCCGGGATTTCGCAGCCACCGAGCCCTTGAAGGGCACTATTGCCGACCAAAGGGGAGCCATGGACGAATCCTATGGCTAGGCTCTAGGAATGGCTGTACGCATCAAAGTGGGTCCGTACTATCGCTTCGCGGCATTGATCGTTCGCCCTGTCCTCTTTGCTATCACGAAGCGGGACTGGCGAGGCTTTGAGAACGTCCCTCAAAAGGGCGGTGTGATCGTCGCGGTAAATCATATTTCTCATGCAGACCCCTTGGTTTTTGCTCACTATCTCTTTGATCAAGGCAGGCCCGGGCGATTCTTGGCTAAGTCCAGTCTCTTCTCGGTGCCCTTTGTGAGCCTGATCCTTCGCGGCGCCGGGCAAATTCCAGTCTTTCGCGAAAGCGAGGGCGCTCACGTTGCCTACAAGGCTGCAGTTGAAGCAGTGAATAGTGGAGAATTACTCGGTGTTTATCCGGAAGCGACACTCACTCGAGACCCCAATCATTGGCCGATGACTGCCAAGACTGGGCTTGCGCGCATCGCTTTAGAAACTGGTGCGCCCGTGATCCCTATGGCCCAGTGGGGCGCGCAAGAAATTATTGGTACCTATGAAAAGCGAATCAAGATCTTTCCACGGACTTTGGTGCATGTGCACGCCGGGCCTGCGTTGGATCTTTCGCCGTGGATGGGCAAGCCAATAAATCAACAGGTGTTACTTGAAGTAACTAATTTTGTGATGGATGAGATCACTCGAATGCTTGAAGATATTCGCGGCGAAAAAGCGCCTACTGAAAGATTTGATTCACGAAAGTCAGGTCTTCCCCGCACTGGTAACTTTAAGAAGTCGACATGACCTCGATTTCTATACTCGGTGCCGGGTCGTGGGGTACGGCCTTTGCACAAGTGGTGGCAGATGCCGGCCATCCGGTACTCCTCTGGGGGCGGGATGAAGAAGTCGTAGGAGAAATTAATTCACGTCACACCAATTCCAAATTTCATGCCGGCATCGAGCTATCAGAATCCATAAGCGCAACGAGTGATGCGTCTCTCGCGTTGGCAGCAGACGTGGTGGTGCTCGCCGTACCCACTCAGGCGTTGCGCAGCAACTTGCATGCATGGAAATCATATATTTCGGAACGTACTCTCGTGGTGAGTCTGCTCAAAGGTTTGGAGATGAGTTCCTCAATGCGGGTGAGTGAAATTGTCGCGCAAGAGTGGGGTCACAGGTCCGATCGGTTTGCGCTGGTTACAGGGCCTAACCTGGCTGGCGAAATCATTGCACGGCAACCCGCGGCAGGTGTGGTGGCGTCAACATCCGAGACGAGCGCTTTGCTCTTGCAATCCCTTTCGAGCGCTCCATATTTCCGTCCATACACATCAACAGATGTCATTGGTTGCGAAATTGCCGGTGTGGGCAAGAACGTCATCGCGTTTACCGTTGGTATGGCGGTCGGGTTGGGAATGGGAGATAACACTCAAGCCACGGTAATTACTCGAGGATTAGCGGAGATCACGCGTCTCGGGGTCGCCATGGGGGCCGACGATGCCACATTTTCAGGGCTAGCTGGTCTGGGCGATCTGGTTGCCACTTGTTCTTCGCCGCTTTCACGCAATCGCACTTTTGGTGAGCGCTTAGGCAAGGGATTAACCCTCGCTGAAGCGACAGAGGCCACGTCGACTACAGCCGAAGCGGTAAAGAGCGCGAAGCCGCTGCTCGAACTTGCTCTTCGCCATGGTGAGTCGATGCCGATAACGGAAGCCGTGGTGGCAGTTATTGAAGGCGCACTCACGCCAACTGAAGCTGTACGGAAATTGATGTCGCGTGAAAAGAGAGCTGAGTAGTTAGAGCGAGTTGAGCGCTCTCTCGATATCGCTCCAGAGGTCTTCTACGTTCTCTATTCCCACACTGAGTCGAATGAGCGATTCGTCGACCTCGGCTGCTTCTGATTTCCAACGACGTCGGCGCTCCAGAAGCGATTCGACACCACCAATGCTTGTTCCGTGCATCCAAATCTTTGTGGAATCGCAGAGTGTGACCGCGGCATCTTTTCCGCCGTGCAATTCGATGGCGATGATGGAGCCGAAGCGCCCACTCATCTGCACTTTGGCCAATTCATGTTGCGGGTGACTTGCGAGCCCGGGATATGAAACTCGCGAGATGGCAGGATGCCCAGCGAGGCGAGTGGCCAAGAGTTCTGCGCTGTTGCAAGCCTCTTTCACGCGAATGGCCAGTGTGCGCATCCCGCGTAGGGCGAGCCAGGCTTCAAAGGGCGCGATGACGGCGCCATTGAGCACCCGAGCAACTTGGAGTTTGTCGTAGAGAGCTTGCTCTTTTACGACTGTTGCTCCCATAAGCAAATCTGAGTGGCCGGCAATCCACTTCGTGACGGAATGGATCACGATGTCAGCACCAAGTGCGAGTGGGTTCGTGAGCATAGGTGTGGCAAAAGTGGAATCAACCACCACCATCGCTCCAGCAGCATGTGCAATCTCAGCGGCTCGCTTGATATCAGTGATGGTAAGTGTTGGGTTGGTCGGGGTTTCAATCCAGAGCATGTGCGCGCCCTGGACGGCTGCCTCAATCTCCACAAGATTGCTGATATCAATGGGGCGGCGGATGATTTCGCCTCGCGCTTCTTTGGTGCGCGCGACATTGAGTGCGCCGGTGTAGGCGATGTGCGGGACCACGATGGCGCCACCGATCGGCACCAATCCCATGACGGTGGTGGTGGCTGCCATGCCAGACCCATAGGCCAGGGCAAGTCCACCTTCGAGCTCGCCTAACGCGTCTTCAAAGGCGCGACCTGTCTCATGGTGCTCACGGGCATATGCATAGAGAGCGGGATTATCTTCCGGACCTGCGATATAGGTTGAAGAGAGTGAGATGGTGGGGTTCACTGGCGCGCCAGCCGTTCGCGGCGGCCGGCCCGCATGCACCACGGTTGTCTCGATATGTACTGAATCACTCATGAGGCAAGTATCCACTATCGGGCGCTTGTTGAGGTGGTTCAGGTACTGTCATCTCATGCCTCGCGTACGTGTAGCCCTCATTTGTGGAGGACAAAGTAGCGAGCACGGTATTTCCTGTATCTCTGCCGGGAGTGTGCTCGCCGCGATCGACCAAGATCGATTCGACGTGACCGTGCTTGGGATTACTCGTGATGGTGGCTGGCGTGTCATGGAGAATCCCGATTTTGTGCTTCGTGGAGATGTTCTCCCTGAAGTCACAGATCCCACGCATAGTGCGCTTGCAGGTCCAGGGCTCCTCGAAGGATTTGACGTAGTTTTTCCTGTTCTTCATGGTGCTTATGGTGAAGATGGTGCCATTCAAGGATTATTGGAGAGCGCGAAGATGCGCTACGTCGGCTCAGGTGTCTTGGCGTCGGCGGCATCTATGGAGAAGTCGGCAATGAAGCAATTACTTACTTCTGCCGAACTTCCCACCCCCGACCACGTCTCTTTTCGATTTGCAGATTGGGTGCTAGATCCCGCTGGAATCGAAAGTGAACTCACAGAGCACCTACCATTACCAGTTTTTGTAAAGCCGTCACGCGCCGGTTCGAGCCAAGGAATCACGAAGGTGAAGAGCGCTGCAGATCTTGGCGATGCCATTGGCATGGCTGGCAAACATGACGCTCGCATCATTGTTGAAGAAGGTGTGATCGGTCGGGAAGTTGAATGCGCGGTCCTTCAAAACTCTGCGGGTGAAATTATGGTTTCGGTTCCTGGCGAAATCGTGGTTGATAGCAAGTATGAGTTCTATGACTTTGCGGCGAAGTATTTCGACGACGCAACCACGTTGACGATCCCTGCAGATATTGATCCAGAGATGAGTCGAGAGATTCAAGCCATGGCCCAGGAAGCTTTCATTGCCCTCGGTTGCGAGGGATTAGCTCGCGTTGACTTCTTCTTGACGGCGGAAGGCTTGCTCATCAACGAAGTGAATACCATGCCTGGCTTTACACCCACTTCAATGTATCCGCGTTTATGGGATGCAAGTGGTGTTCCCTACAAGGAACTTATTTCCATGTTGATTGATGAAGCGCTCGCGCGCCCGACGACGATTTTGCGTTAGCGGTTAGAAATGCACTACCGGGCAAGTCAACGTGCGCGTAATCCCCGGCACTGCTTGTATCTTCGCAACCACTTGACGGCCAAGTTCGTTCATGTCAGTAGCTTCCGAGCGCACGATCACGTCATAAGGTCCTGTGACATCTTCAGCGAGAGTGATTCCAGGGAGTTGTCGAATGGCATTAGCGACATCAGCGGACTTGCCGACCTCAGTCTGAATCAAGATGTAAGCGTGCACGGTGGCCATGATCACTCCTCTCGCTCGGAGGGCGACGTGGAAGAGTGCGCCCTCTGTCAGGAGCGTAACGGGTGGCGAGAGCTATGAGTACCCTCGGCGAGGTAGGCGAATTTGGGCTCATCGCCGCAATTGCATTGGCAACGCGCGCTGGAACCGCTGTGGAGATTGGCATTGGTGATGACGCGGCGCTGATCGCGCTCCCGTCAGGCAAGGCGCTCGTCACTACGGATATGGCTATCGAAGGCGTGCACTTTCGCACTGATTGGTCGAGCGCTTACGAGATTGGTCGCAAGTGCGCGGCCGCAAATTTAGCTGACATTGCGGCTATGGGTGGTCGAACTCGAGCCCTAGTAGTCGCCTTTGCTGCCCCCGCTTCGCTCTCCACCGAATGGGCGCTTCAACTCACGCAAGGAATTAATGATGAATGCGAAGGCGAAGGTGCAAGTGTGGTGGGCGGCGATACCGTGCGTGGAGATGCCATCACTATTTCGATCACGGCTATTGGTGAGGTGATTGATTCTGTTGAGAAGCCCATTACGCGCGCAGGCGCTCAGGAAGGTGACATCGTCTACCTGCTGGGGCAGACCGGAGCTTCAGCCGCTGGCTTGGAGATTCTTACCCGAGGGATGTCGAGTGCGCCAGGTTTGGTTGGACTACACAAAGTTCCAAAGCCTCCGTATGAATTAGCTCGCGAGTTTGCCACTCGTGGCGCCACCTCAATGTGTGATGTGAGCGATGGGCTAGCTGCAGATCTTGCGCATATTGCGGACGCCAGTGGAGTCACGATAGATATCAATCTTGACGCATTTGATTTTTCGGACTTGCGGGTAGCTGGTGAAGAATTAGAGATGGATCCCTTTGAGTGGGTTCTGAGTGGGGGAGAAGACCACGCATTTGTGGGCACACTCCCTGCTGAGCAGAGTCCGCCGCTGGCCGCGCGCGCGATTGGCGTGGTCTGTGCGCGAGGTGACTCGGCCGTAACAAGTGCAGGGGTTGCGCTGCGCAGTCATGGCCACGATCACTTTTCCGCTTAACTTATGAATTAGAGTATGAATATGAAACGCGTTCTGACGATTGCTGGGTCTGATAGCGGCGGCGGTGCTGGTATCCAAGCAGATCTTAAGACCATGCTTGCGTGCGGAGTTCATGGCATGAGCGTACTTACCGCGATCACGGCACAGAATTCGTTGGGAGTGCAAGGCGTGTGGGAAATGCCAACAGAGGCGGTTGAGACTCAATTTCATTCTGTAGTCGATGACATCGGTGTTGACGCAGTGAAGACTGGAATGCTTGCAAGCGCGCCACTTGTTGCTGTTGTGGCCGAATTGTTGGAGCGCCTCCCAGCAAATGTTCCAATCGTGGTTGATCCGGTAGGTGTGAGTAAGCATGGTGATTCGCTGCTAGCAGTCGATGCCCTCACGAATTTGCGGGAACGACTTATTCCTATCGCAACTGTGATAACTCCAAATCTCTTTGAAGTATCGCAATTGACTGGGATCACTGTTTCTGATGAGAAGGGGATGAGTCATGCGGCCGATGCGCTCTTGGCTTTCGGTCCCGAGTGGGTGTTGATCAAAGGTGGCCACCTTGCAGGACCAGCGGTTGATCTACTCACCAATGGAAAAGAGAGCCACCGATTTGAGTCAGAGCGATTTGAGAATAGACATACTCACGGAACGGGTTGCACTCTTGCATCCGCGATCGCAAGTTACTTAGCGCTTGGCAATTCGGTTCCAGAAGCAGTGGGGTTAGCAAAGAAGTACATCACTGGCGCCATCAAGTCGGGGTTTCCGTTAGGGTCTGGGATTGGTCCGGTAGATCACGGTTGGCAGAGTCGAAAGAGTTGATGAGATGACAAACGATTTTTGGAAGTTCTACATGGAAACACATGTGCGCATCACCGACGATCACAACCGCACGTATCTCTTGCAGGCCTCTGATACTCCTGTCGGACAATGGATCTTTCCAGCCGAAGAGATCTTCGTCATGACAGCTGCCAATCCTTGGAGCAGTGATCAGTTCACCCCGCAGATGAACTCGGCGCTCAATGCCGGTTTGCGCCAAGGCCTCGAACGCGCGGGCGCCTTTTTCTTTGAGGCAGTCGGACACGATCCTGCATCAACGTGGATAGAGCCCGGGTTTGCAGTGATGGGGTTAGCGGAAGAAGTGGTCTTAGATTTCGCCCGGCAGTATGGCCAGAACGCGGTTTACCGAATGAGCCCAGGGGCATTTACGTGTGTGGGCGCGCTCTTAGAGAATCGCGAAACAAGGGCGCTACAGATTAGCTAGCAGATGAGTTCAGCCAAACGACTAGCGAGTTACTTTGCCGGCCTTCAGGCAAGAGACGCAGACGTTGACGCGCTTTGGGGTGCCCTTGATGATCGCGCGGACGCGTTGAATGTTGGGGTTCCAGCGGCGTGAAGTACGCACG
>WLIL01000076.1 GCA_009702245.1 Actinomycetota bacterium | reverse complement strand
TTTACAGGTCCATCGACCAATTTGGCGAGCTCTTCTGCTGTATCAAGAATCAGAACTGCATCTTCATAACTGAGATCCGAGGCCGAAAGTAAGTGACGCTTCATTCGCCACCGCTTGCGGGAGTTCCTGAAATGCTTACTGAGTCGGTGCCATCCGTCTCTGTAATCGACACTCGGACATGCTCCTTGAGGGATGTCGGCAAGTTCTTACCGACATAATCTGCTCTGATCGGCAATTCTCGATGTCCGCGATCAACTAGCACAGCTAGTTGCACTTGGGAGGGTCGGCCTAACTCCCCCATTGCGTCGAGTGCTGCACGAATGGTTCTCCCTGAGAAGAGCACATCATCGACCAGCACAACTTTTTTCCCATCAATACCACTTGTGGGAATGACGGTGGGGAGCAGTGCACGGGCAGGTCGTGAACGCAGGTCGTCGCGATGCAAAGTTACATCGATTGTGCCTACTGGAATCATTACGCCTTCGATATCGGCGATAGTTTTTGCTAGACGTTGGGCAATATGAGCCCCCCGAGTAGGAATGCCAAGAAGAACTAGATCTCGCACTCCTTTGTTCTTCTCAAGAATTTCATGCGCGATGCGCGAGAGGGCGCGATTGATATCCCCAGAGTCTAAAACCTCACGTTGGGCAGCATCCATCGTTCTACCTCCTTCTCCGCCTCACAGGACGGCTCGTTAAAGGATGTGTTCACAACCTATCCGAGAGTTCTTGCGCACTCGCATAGCCCTGCGCGTCGCGGCGTGTCGAGTCCACACCCCAAAAAGATCCTCTTGCCCTTGTGCCCCTTACCTCTCATAAGATCCACCCTCCCCCTATGAATCCGCATCCCCCGGCTATGAGAGGAACTCATGGAAGAAAAGGAAGTCCTCACCCCCGCCCAAGAGTTGGGAGTTCGCCTCCGAGAAGTACGCAAACAACAGAAGATGAGCCTCAATCAACTCGAGGAGCGGAGCAAAGGGCGATGGAAGAGCGTGGTAGTCGGCTCCTATGAGCGCGGCGACCGGGCCATCACAGCCGTCAATCTTGAGCGGCTAGCCGCATTTTATGGCGTCCCAGTATCGGAGTTCTTCCCAGACCCCACACCCGCAAAGCCGATCACAGTACCGGTGCGTCCACTCCTGGATTTAACAGCCCTACGTTCCTCAACGGCGTCCACCGTCTCCCCACTTAAGCGCTTTGCTCTAGGTATTGAGCGTGCTCGAGGTGATTGGAACGGCCAAGTACTCTCAGTGAGGCGGTCAGACATCTCATTACTCAGCATGCTGGCAGCTATGTCACCTAAGGATTACATCTCAGCGTGCGTCTCAATCGGCATCATGCACACTCCGAAGAGCGACCATTAAAATTTCGCTTAGTCACTCGCCGTTCAAAGAAGAAGCGATGGGTGCGACTCGACCAAGTAAGCCATTGATATACCCAGGGGAATCATCCGTAGAGAGCGCTTTCGCTAGTTCGACTGCTTCATCAATTGCCACAGCCGTATCAATTTCGGATTGAAAGAGAATTTCAAAGAGAGCGATTCGAAGGATATTTCTATCCACCGCCGGCATACGCCCAATCTCCCAGCCTTGCGCGTAGGTTTCAATCACTTCATCAATGCGTGACCGATTAGCTAAAACGCCTTCTACTAGAACGCTGGCATACTCCCCCACTGGTGGATCGGCCTGTTCTTTGCGCGATGCCAGGATTGCTAATGCGTCGCCGCTTCGAATGTCGGATTCATAAAGCACATCAAGAGCACGCTTGCGGGCTTTACTTCGAGCTGCCACTTAGTTTGCGCGACCGAGGTATGAACCGTCGCGTGTGTCTACGCGGATCTTTTCGCCATTGTTGATAAAAAGTGGTACTTGAACTTCAACACCAGTTTCGACGGTGGCAGGTTTGGTACCGCCCGACGAGCGATCTCCTTGTAGGCCTGGCTCAGTATAAGTAATAGTGAGCTCTGCAGAAGCTGGCAATTCAACGTACAGCGGATTGCCTTCATGGAGCGCAACCACTGCGTCAGTGTTCTCTAGCATGTACTTAGTTGCATCTCCGACGGTGGCATCTGCGATCGTGATTTGATCGAAATTACCTTTATCCATGAATACATATCCGTCACCATCGTGATACAGGTAAGTCATGTCACGCTTTTCGACAATAGCAACTTCCACCTTGACACCAGCATTGAAAGTTTTATCTACAACTTTCCCCGAAAGGACATGCTTGAGCTTGGTGCGGACGAAAGCCGGACCCTTACCTGGTTTCACATGCTGAAAGTCAACGACATTCCATAGTTGACCTTCAAGATCGAGGGTCATGCCGTTCTTAAGTTCGTTTGTCGAGGCCACTTTGACTCCTGTATTCACCGGGCCACTCGGCCACGCCGGACGATTCTACCGTACGAGAAGATCAGACATTGCCTTCAGGGCTAACCGGTAAGAGTTCATACCAAAGCCCGCGATAACCCCATGTGCAACTGCGGAGATGACCGATACGTGACGGAATTCCTCGCGAGTATGAGGATTAGAGATATGGACCTCGATCAACGGGGCGGTAAGCATGGCAGCAGCATCACGAATCGCAATTGAATAGTGGGTAAAGGCCGCAGGATTGAAAATGACTGGTAATTGGGCGTCAGCACACTCATGAAGCCACTTAATGATCTCGGCCTCATCGTCGCTCTGCCTTACTTCTACTGCCAATCCGAGCTCCGCACCACTCACTTCGCAAATCTGCGTCAATTCTGCATAGGTCGTGGAACCGTAGACCTCTGGCTCTCTAGTTCCTAAGCGCCCAAGGTTAGGGCCATTGATGATCAAAACCTTCATGGTTGAAGCCTCTCATAGGCCTGCTTGAGAACCTCTTCATTTGGACCTTCCAGGCGTCGCGTACTCCCCAGCGCATCTAACACCACGAAGCGAAGCATTCCACCCCTGCTCTTCTTATCTATCGACATAGAGGCTCGCAGCGCTTCCCATGGACCGCTGTAAGTAAGAGGAAGTCCGAGGCTACCTAAAAGAGTGCGATGCAGTTCCACATCTGCAGAAGTGATAAATCCTGAGATCTGAGCAAGCTCAGCAGCGAAGACCATACCGATAGAAACCGCATCTCCATGGCGCATCGAATAGCGTTCCTGCTTTTCAATCGCGTGGCCAAGTGTGTGTCCGTAGTTCAAGGTCTCCCGCAATCCTGACTCCTTAAAATCTTGCGAGACCACGTCCGCCTTCACTTGCACAGCGCGACAGATGAGTTCTTCCAGTAGGGCAGCGTCCGTCAAAGTTCCAGAGCCAGCAGCAGCTACTAACTCTAAAATCTTCCGGTCCGAGATAAACCCACACTTGATTACCTCAGCTAACCCTGCAGATATATCGGCAGCGGGAAGCGAGGAGAGAAATCTTGGCGAGATAAAGACCGCTGTGGGTGAATAGAAAGCACCCACCAAGTTTTTCCCGGCGGTCGTATTGATACCAGTCTTCCCACCCACCGCGGCATCCACCATGCCCGCAAGTGACGTGGGTACAGCACACCAATCAATCCCTCGCAACCAAGACGACGCCAGAAAGCCGGCGAGATCTGTAGTCGCCCCGCCACCAATACCCACGATGCGATCGTTTCGAGTAAAACCAGCAACTCCAAGTTGATTCCAGGCAGACTCCAAAACAGCTACGTTTTTTTGCTCTTCCCCGTCAGGGGTGAGGATAAGAGTGGTGTTCGCGTGGGCAGATAGTCGCGCCACAAAGTTTTGAAGTGCTCCGCTTGCCAAAATCTCTGGTACTACTAATGCCACACGCCCCTCGGGCACAAAAGAGGAAACTAACGCATCGAAAATCTCATTTTCGATAATGACTTGATACGAACGATCTGCGGCCGCTACGTCGATAATCACGCGGTTGCCCCTAATCGCTCCGCTAAGGCATCCGCGATGATGTTTGCAGAAATCTCACTAGTGTCGATCTGGATAGTGGCTAACTCCTCATATATTGAGCGCCTTGCATCCATCAGGACTTGCCATTGGGCTCGAGGATTGCCAAGTAACAGAGGCCTGTCGCGATTGAAACCCACTCGCGGAGCAGCTCCCGCGAGACTTACTGCAAGGTAAACGGTTGTTCCGCCCTGAGCGTTAAAGAGCTTAATAGCGGCACATACATCGGGATCGAGAATGGAACCACCACCCAATGCGAGCACACCTTCGCAATTCATCAGAGAGTCAAGCACCACACGACGTTCTATCACCCTGAAGGCCGGTTCTCCGTTGTCGACGAAGATATCAGAGATGGATTTTTCCGCATCAAGCTCAATGAGTTCATCCGTATCGGAAAATATTTGATCGGTGCGGTGGGCTACCAACCTACCGACAGTTGATTTACCTGAGCCCGGCGGACCAATAAGAAGTACGCGTGGAGCCATTAGTAACCTGGGATGCTGTCGAGGTAAGCGCGAATGTTTCTTCGAGTTTCGATAACTGAGTCCCCACCAAACTTTTCAATGATGCTGTCAGCGAGCACTAGGGAAACCATCGCCTCTGCCACCACTCCGGCTGCTGGCACTGCACACACATCTGATCGCTGATTAATCGCCTTGGCTGCCTCACCCGTGGAAACGTCTACGGTGTCCAGAGCCTTCGGGACGGTGCTTATCGGTTTCATGGCCGCACGGACTCGCAAGACTTCACCGGTGGACATTCCACCTTCAGTACCACCTGCGCGACCTGAACGACGAACGAATCTGCCGCTCGAACTGGGATCAATTTCGTCATGTGCCACCGAACCACGGCGCGTAGCAGTACGGAATCCATCCCCCACCTCTACCCCTTTGATCGCCTGTATACCCATGAGCGCCGCCGCGAGACGCCCGTCGAGGCGACGATCCCAATGAACATGTGACCCCAAACCAGGAGGCAATCCATAGGCAAGAACTTCAACAACGCCGCCCAGGGTGTCGCCATCTTTGTGTGCATCCGCAATCTCTGCTTGCATCGCTGCGCTGCCGACCTTGTCAAAGACGCGAACTGGATCGGCATCGACGTTTGTTGAATCAGAAGGTTGCGGAATCGGCGCATCATCTGCGACAGCTGCGGCACCAATCGAAATCACGTGACTTAAAATCTCGATACCGGCGACTTGTAAGAGGAAAGCGCGAGCGACGCTGCCAAGTGCGACTCGGGCTGCAGTCTCCCGCGCACTTGCCCGCTCCAATACCGGCCTGGCGTCGTCAAATCCGTACTTCTGCATTCCCACTAAATCCGCATGGCCGGGTCTGGGTCGAGTGAGCGGCGCATTTCGGCCTAAGCCTTCAAGGATCTCAGGGGCCACTGGGTCAGCCGACATCACTTCACTCCACTTAGGCCACTCACTATTGGCTACTTCAATGGCGATCGGGCCACCTTGAGTTAACCCGTGGCGCACGCCCCCTTGGATAGTCACCTTGTCTGCTTCAAAACTCTGTCGAGCCCCTCGTCCCACTCCCAGGCGCCGGCGGGCCAGGTCTCCATCAATGACTGCGGTGGTGACCTCAACTCCTGCGGGCATGCCTTCCAAAATCGCGACCAGGGCAGGTCCGTGGGATTCTCCAGCAGTAAGCCATCTCAACATGGATACATTCTGACAGAGCCGGCTAGCGCTTCGCTCCGATTTACCCCATTTAGCCCTGGTAGAAGAGCGTGACGAGAGTGGAAACGGCTAGAAACGGTGCGAAGGGCACCGACTTGGAGAGGCGATATCGCCTCACGAGTGAGAAAGCCCCACCCAGAGAAGCCGCCAAAGAGAGCATGAACAGGAACGCCATCGGTGATCGTAGGAGAAGCGCCAACGGAAAGAGCAGCTTGAAGTCCCCACCACCCATGCCCAGAGCAAGGGCGAGCACTCCCCAAAGGAGGGCAATGAGAAGAGCGAACCAAAGAGCCTTTGTAGCGAAATCACGGCTCACAACTGTAAATACCACTTCCCACAAAAAGAAAAACAGAGTCACTCGATGAGGTATGCGCATAGTCCTGATGTCCCAGAAAGAGAGCCCGATGAGAAAGATGAGCGCGCCAGATACTTCAATGATTCTTTGATGCATGCTCGCAGGGTAGTGATTTGGAAACCGACGTAAATTACTTTTCCACAGCTTCGAATAGATGTGCTTCCATCTCCTGTTGGTCAAAATCTAAGTGAGTCATGAGACGAATCTGCTCCACCGCTTGATACACCAGTAAAGTCTTTCCGCTCAGAACTTCGCACCCTCGTTCAGAAAGTGATTGGGCGAGTGGCGTGGGCCAGTTTCCGTAGAGTGCATCAATAAACATCTCGGTCCTCACGCCAATTGACTCATCTTCTATTACCCCGACGAGATCGTCACTCGCACCATCGGGTGTCGTCGAAATGAGAAGAGGATCAAGCAATGAATCTGCCCTCTCCTCCCAATCCCTAATGATGAGGCGATTTGAATTCCCGCCAAACGCTTTCTCGATAGATGCGATTCGATGTGCACTTCTTAAGTAAACGCTTACCTGCGCGTCGTAAGGTTCAAGGGCAGCCAATGCTGCTCTTGCTGTAGCTCCACCGCCCAGGATGGAAACATTTCCTAGCCGAGTTTGCATCCTGAAGATCTGTGCGAAACCAAGAACATCTGTATTGAATGCTCGCCATTTCCCGCCCTCACGAACAAGCGTATTAGCCCCACCTACGCGTCGAGCAAGCAGATCCACATCATCGGCTAGATCCAGCCCCTCCTCTTTCAATGGCATGGTGAGTGAGAGTCCGGCCCACGTATTGTCCAACTTCGAAACAAAATCCGAGAGCTCCGCTCTTGCTATCTCATGCCGCTCATAACTCCAGTCGAGACCAAGGAATGCATATCCCGCGAGGTGCAACTGAGGAGACTTCGAGTGGGCGATTGGTGATCCAAGCACAGCGCACTTCATGCCCCCACCTTAAAGGCCCCCGCGGCATAATTCTTATCGTATTCACTCTTCCAACGGTAGAACTCATTTTCGGATGCTGTGAATCGGGTATCACCTGGCTTCACCGTAATAAAAAAGATCCAAGGACCATCAGCTGGAGAGAGAGCGGCATTAATCGCCTTACTCCCCGGATTGCCAATAGGGCCGGGAGGCAATCCGTTCTGCTTGTAAGTATTAAAGGGAGAGTTCACGGCGAGATCCTTATTCGTGACTCTGATCCTGCCTTGTTCTTTAAGCGCATAAAGAACCGTTGTGTCTAACTGCAGGCGCATGCCGTCAGCTATGCGATTGTAAATTACGCGCGACACCTTGGAGAAGTCTGGTTCATCTGCCTCAGCCTGGATTAACGAGGCGATCGTTAACACTTGCAAAGTTGTGAGACCGGCCGCCTTCGCCCGCTCTTCGACTTGGAGTTCGTTTAATGCGCGCTTGGTCGTTTGAATCATCTCTGCGATCGCTGAATGAGCAGATGCGTCTCGCGGAAACGCATATGTTGCTGGAAAGAGTGCGCCTTCCACACTCCCCCAAGGAGTCTTCGCATCTTCGATGGCGGCTAAAAGTTCATTTTCGTCAAAGCCTTGACCGACCATAATCTTTAAGACATTGGAGATAC
>WLIL01000075.1 GCA_009702245.1 Actinomycetota bacterium | reverse complement strand
GCGCTTCTTCGATGGCGTACTCGTCAAGATCGTTAAGTACGGCATCTACGCTAGCGCGGTCGAGGCGCGAGTCGGCTCCTAGTTTCTTTTCGGCCCAGGAATCTGGAACCTGCTTCACACAGACTAGAAACTTCACAAGACTCTCCTGTCGCACACTGCTATATATATGTCTGATGTTACCGATCACGTGCCCATCTGCCATATTCAAGCCAGATGTGACTTCGTTGATCTCACATTCTGGTCGCTCATCCTTCTTAACGCCCCTTGAATTGCGCCTTACCGGGCCCGTGAGCGATAAAGGACTCCATTCCGATGGCGCGATCTTCGGTGGCAAAAAGGTCGGCAAAGGCTTGTCGCTCGATCTCCAACCCCTGCTCGAGAGTGCCATCCTGGCCTGCATCGATGACCCGCTTTGCGGCCGCGATCGCCGCCGCTGGACCGCCGACAAATTGCCGAGCCCACGCGACTGCCTCGCTATACACACTCTCTGCAGGAAAGAGGCGATCCACTAAGCCGATATCCAAAGCCTCCGTGGCAGAGATCATTCGTCCCGACAACACCAAATCTTTCGCGACCGAGGGGCCTACGAGCCGAGTGAGCCGTTGAGTGCCACCTGCGCCCGGAATGATGCCAAGGAGAATTTCGGGTTGTCCGAGTTTTGCGTTCTCTGCGGCGAATCGCAGATCTGCGCACATGGCTAATTCGCATCCTCCACCGAGGGCATACCCGGTAATCGCGGCGACTACCGGCTTAGGAATTTGAGCGATCGCGCTAAATGCCGAGTGTAGATTGTAAGAGCGCTCCACCATCTGCTCGTGAGTGAGGCGTTCCATTTCTTTAATATCTGCCCCGGCAGCAAAAGCTTTCTCTCCACCGTAAATAACCACGGCGGCGATCTCTCGATTTGTCGTAATGAGCGCTGAGGCTTCAATCATCTCCGCCTGCATCGCAAAGTTAAGGGCGTTTACTGGTGGGCGATTGAGTGTCAGGGTGGCGACGCCAGCGTCGACTTTGAGTTCAAAGAATTCCATAACCTCACTCTACTTCGGGCGGGATGCTTTCCCCCAAGCCTCGCTGCCTATATGTTGCGACTATGGGGAGTCCACAACGAGCAAAGAGTCCGCTGCCCTCTTTACAGTCGGGCGATTTAGCCACGGTCGCGATCAGCCGGATGGAATCCGAGCTCTCGTGGTACTCACATTTGAGCGCAGATGACCGTTCTTGGGTCAACTTGGTCGCCCAGAAAGGAATCGCTAACTTCGTAGAGTGGCTCGAAGATCCGCGTAAAAAGAAGAAAGTGTCATCTGACGTTTTTGGTAGTGCGCCCCAAGCGCTGACGCGCTCCATTAATTTGGAACAAACCGTTGAGCTGGTGCGCCTTACCATTTCTGTCGTCGAGGAGTTTGCCGCCTCTTTAGAAAATGCACGAGACATACAACTAGGAGTTCTGGAATATTCTCGTGAGATTGCATTTGCCACGGCACTTGTGTACGCGCGTGCAGCTGAGGCTCGCGGCGGTTGGGACGCGCGATTAGAAGCTCTCGTTGTTGACGGAGTACTCCGCGGAGAGGTTGATGCGAGTTTGCTCTCACGAGCAAACGCACTTGGTTGGCAGGGAAAAACGCCAGTATCTGTCATCGTTGGAAACAGACCAGAAGATGACATAAGTCGCGCTACCGAGGCGATGCGCAGATATGCCAAACACGCCCAACTCGACGTAATGGCTGGGGTTGTAGGCCAACGCTTGGTGGCAATAGTTGGCGGTACCCACGACCCCATGGGTGCAGCAAGACACTTTGCAAACGTGTATGCACCGGGACCAGTGATCGCTGGTCACATCGTTGATTCACTTGATCAATGTCACTTCTCTGCGCAAGCAGCTCTCTCTGGTTTCGATAGCGCAAATGCGTGGCCTGGTGCTCCGCGCCCAGTCAGTTCAAACGATCTTCTTCCAGAGCGCGCGCTCGGTGGCGACGATGCAGCCCGAGAACTTCTCATTTCAAAGATTTTTAAACCATTGGTAGAAACCGGTGGAGAGTTAATCGAAACGATCGATGCATTAGTTACCTACGGGGGAATCGAACCCGCATCACGAGCACTCTTCGTGCATGCCAATACGGTCAGATACCGGATGCGCAAAATCACCGAAGTGAGCGACTATTCACCCATGGAGCCGCGCGAGCTCTTTGTGCTCAATATCGCGCTCTCCATTGGTCGATTGGGCGAGCGCCACTAGCCTCCCCCTTTGGTCACGCTCTTGGCTCACCCTGTTTGGAGTAGAACTGTAGGTTCCCTACAATTGCCGACGAGGGACACGGTCGCCTACGCAGGGGAAGTACCGCCCTCTTCTACGGAAGGGTAGGCACGTGCTCGCAATCGTTGCCCCCGGACAAGGCGCCCAGACCCCAGGCTTCCTGGAGCCATGGCTTGAACTCCCGCGCACCCAGCCGCTCCTTCAATGGTGGTCGGCGGTCTCAGGGCTAGACCTGATCCATTACGGGACGAAAGCAGACGCTGAAGAAATCCGAGATACCGCCATCGCACAACCCCTCTTGGTCGCGGCCGGATTAATCGGTGGCATCTCCCTCTTCCCGCACCCTTCAGATGCCTTCCAAAAATTAAGTGTGGTTGCTGGTCACTCCGTGGGTGAGCTCACCGCTGCTGCTGGCGCCCGGGCCATTACCGCCGAAAGCGCCATGGTGCTCGTGCGCGAACGCGGCATCGCGATGGCAACAGCAAGTGCGGCGCACCCGACCGGCATGAGTGCTGTGCTTGGTGGAGATCGCGACGAAGTTTTAGCTGCCATCGCATCGCACGGACTTACTGCCGCTAACGAAAATGGGGCCGGCCAGATCGTGGCAGCAGGAGATCTTGTAGCGCTCGCAAAATTTGGCGAGAACCCACCCGCTGGTGCGCGCGTACGAGCACTCTCGGTGGCTGGTGCCTTTCATACGAATTACATGTCACCTGCAGTAGAGCGCATGCAAAGCCTTGCTCGATCAGTCACTGTGCATGATCCACGTGTCAAAGTTATTTCAAATCGAGACGGCGCGATCGTGCACCACGGCCGAGATCTTCTCAACCGAATTGTGGGACAGGTAGCCAGCCCAGTGCGTTGGGATCTCTGCATGCGCACCCTTGAAGATCTCGGTGTCACTGCCATCATAGAAATGCCACCCGCTGGAACATTGATCGGCCTCATCAAGCGCGCACTCCCCGGTGTTGAAACACTCGCTTTGAAAACTCCTGAAGATATTCCGGCCGCCGTTGATCTCATCGCACGCCATGGACGCCCTAGTACTTTGATTGACCAGCCCACATGGCGCATGTTGGTAGCGCCCTTCGCTGGAACTTTTCATCGAGAAGCAGAGCTGGGAGATGAAATTCCTTATGATGGAAGCGTGGGTCGCGTCGTAGCAAAGAGAGAGAACACTGAGATCACTGCACCATACGGTGGCGTCATCATCGAGTGGCTTGCCGAAGAGGGTGATCCGGTTTCTCCGGGCCAACCTTTGGTCAGACTGCATCCAACAGGAGAACATTAATGGGGAAAATTAAAGATTTAGCACCCAATCGACACTCCCGCATTTATGGGGTCGGCGGATACCGCCCAGAACGCATTGTCACTAACGCTGAAATCTGCGCGCGTATTGACTCAACCGATGAATGGATTCGTGAACGTTCCGGTATCGAGTCACGCCGATGGGCAGCCGATAACGAATCTGTTGTTGATATGGCAGAGCACGCTGCGCGCAAAGCGCTAACTCATGCCGGAATCGGTATGGATCAAATCGGCGCGGTCATCGTGGCCACTGTTACCTACCCCTATCAAACCCCGAGCGCTGCCACCGAACTCATCGGGCGACTCGGGAATCCTAAGGCGGCCGCATTCGATATTTCTGCTGCCTGTGCTGGGTTTTGTTACGGCGTTGGCATGGCCAGTGATTTCGTGCGTGGTGGCTCTGCCGACTATGTATTGCTAGTCGGCGTCGAAAAACTTACAGACTTTATTGATCTTGATGATCGTGCCGGCGGTTTCCTCTTTGCTGATGGCGCCGGTGCGGTGGTTATCGGACCCTCCGATGTTCCTGGAATCGGACCGACAGTCTGGGGATCTGACGCTGATAACCGTGATGCCATTCTGCAAAAGACTTCGTGGCTCTCATTTAAAAAGAACACTGTTCACGAGCGTAAAGATTTTCTCTGGCCGGATATTCAGATGGTGGGGCAAACAGTTTTCCGCTGGGCTGTGTGGCAGATGGTGCCGGTAGCACACAAGGCACTTGAACTTGCTGGACTCAAGGTGAACGAATTAGACGCCTTCATTCCGCATCAGGCAAACATGCGCATCATCGATGCCATGGTGAAGGCGCTCGATCTGCCACCCGAACTGCCAGTTGCCCGCGACATTCGCGTCTCTGGAAACACCTCAGCAGCTTCCATCCCTCTTGCAATGGAAGCGATGTTAGAACGTGGTGAGATTCCGCACGGCGGAAGCGCACTACTCATTGGATTTGGTGCCGGATTAGTTTATGCGGCCCAAGTAGTAACCCTTCCCTGAAAGACCGCGCAATAAATAGCAACCAAGAGATAACTAGGAGAAGAAATGGCTCACTCAGTAGACGAAGTACTCGCAGGGCTTGCTGAAATCGTTGAAGAGGTTGCTGGAATCCCGGCATCTTCGGTACTCATGGACAAGTCCTTCACCGACGATCTCGATGTTGACTCGCTCAGCATGGTTGAAGTCGTTGTCGCTGCAGAAGAGAAGTTTGGCTGCAAGATTCCTGATGACGACGTAAAGAACCTCGTGACTGTTGGAGATGCAGTTAATTACATCGTCAAGGCTGCCAACTAACATGAGCGCTCCCACACATCGCAAGGTCGTCGTCACCGGGTTGGGCGCATTCACGCCCCTCGGCGGCGATGTTGCGTCCACGTGGGCTGCGTTACTTGCTGGAAAATCAGGCGTACGCACCCTCACACATGACTGGACTGAAACAATCCCAGTTCATTTCGCGGCAGAAACTGCAGTGGATCCGTCTGAAGTAATGGATCGCGTCGAGGCTCGCAAACTTGATCGTGCCGAGCAATTTGCATTAATTGCCGCGCGCGAAGCCTGGAAAGATGCCGGGGCGCCGGAGATTCACACGGAGCGTCTCGGCGTAGTAATTGCATCTGGAATCGGCGGCATCCTTTCGCTACTCGGTTCGTATGACGTATATCTAGAGAAAGGTGCGCGTCGCGTCAGCCCGCACACCGTACCTATGTTGATGCCCAACGGACCTGCAGCAACGGTCGGGCTCGAACTCAAAGCTCAAGCTGGAGTGCATACGCCAGTAAGCGCATGCGCATCGGGTTCGGAAGGCCTTGGTTACGCCATGGAGATGATTCGTAGCGGTCGAGCAGACGTAGTTGTTGCTGGTGGCACTGAGGCTGGAGTGCATCCACTCCCCATGGCCGGCTTTGCCGCGATGATGGCGCTCTCTACTCGCAACGATGCCCCCGAAAAAGCTTCGCGGCCTTATGACAAGGACCGCGATGGCTTCGTTCTTGGCGAAGGTGCAGGAGTTGTTGTGCTCGAATCTGAAGAGTTCGCAAAGGCTCGTGGTGCACGTATCTATGCAGAACTCGCTGGCCAAGGAATCACGTCAGATGGTTATCACATTGCTGCGCCCGACCCTGAAGGTCGCGGAGCAGCTCGTGCTATGAAATTGGCTCTTGTCGATGGCGGAGTCGCAGCATCCGAAGTTGTGCACCTCAATGCACATGCCACATCAACCCCGGCTGGCGATATTGCCGAATCACTCGCTATTCGCGGGGCACTTGGCGCCGACACCGATCACGTAGCCGTATCGGCAACTAAATCAATGACGGGTCACCTCTTGGGTGGCGCTGGCGCAATTGAATCGGTCTTTACAATCCTTGCGCTGCATCACCGAATTGCTCCCCCCACAATCAACATTGAAAACTTCGATGATGAGATCAAGCTCGACGTCGTGCGAGATCAACCTCGCTCACTTCCAGAGGGATCTATCGCCGCCTTGAATAATTCATTTGGTTTTGGCGGCCACAACGTTGCTCTCGTGTTCCGATCCGTCTAACGAAGGTGAAGAAATGAGTGAGAGCGAGATCAATCCAAAAGATCCAGAAGTACGTCTAAACCGTCTCATTGATCCAAGCTCACTGGTACTCCTCTCGCCGCGCGATGACTCTGGGATGTTGGCGGCACACGGAAAGATCGATGGCACCGAAGTTGCCCTCTTCTCCACCGATGCCACTATTCAAGGTGGCGCTATGGGACAAGCCGGCTGCGAGGTCATCCTTGCGGCCTACGAATATGCACTTAATGCAAAGTGCCCAGTGATCGGCTTATGGCATTCAGGTGGCGCTCGCCTTCGCGAAGGTGTTGCCTCACTCGATGCATTTGGTCGTGTCTTCGCCATCATGACCAGGGCTAGCGGAAAAATCCCACAAATCTCTTTGGTGCTAGGACCTGCAGCTGGTGGCGGCGCATATGGACCAGCGCTCACTGACATCGTCATTTTGGGACCTGATGGTCGCGTCTTTGTTACTGGCCCCGATGTAGTAAAGAGCGTGACTGGCGAATCAGTAGATATGGCACGTCTTGGCGGTCCCGAACCTCATGGTCGCCGAAGTGGCGTGGTGCACGTAGTCGCTGAAGATGATGACGAGGCTTACAGCGCCGCGCGCAGACTCGCTGTACTTCTCGGTAACCAAGGCACGATGGTCGATCAACTTCCCGAGGTCGATCTTGCTGGCCTCATGCCAGAATCCTCAAAGCGCGCTTACGACGTCCATCCGCTCATTGAAGGCGTGCTGGACGTCGGAGATATACAAGAGCTTCACCCGAAGTGGGCACCCAACATTGTCACGACCCTTGGCCGCTTTGGCGGACGAACGGTGGGAGTGGTCGCCAATAATCCACTCCGACTTGGTGGATGTCTTGACTCATCGTCTGCCGAAAAAGCTGCACGCTTCGTGCGCATGTGTGATGCCTTCGGAATTCCGCTTGTCGTTGTGGTGGACGTTCCTGGTTACCTGCCCGGTGTCGGACAAGAGTGGGATGGAGTTGTACGTCGCGGCGCAAAACTTCTCCATGCATTCGCCGAAGCAGTCGTTCCTCGCGTCACGTTGGTAACCCGCAAGGCGTACGGTGGCGCATACATCGCGATGAACTCCCGTTCACTTGGCGCCACCAAAGTATTCGCCTGGCCCGGAGCTGAAGTCGCCGTGATGGGTGCCGTAGCAGCCATTCGAATTTTGCATCGGCGTTTGCTCGCTGAAGTTCCCGATGATCAAAGAAATGATATGGAATTAGAACTTGCCGCAGAGCATGAACAAATTTCTGGCGGAGTCACGCGAGCAGTGGAGATTGGTGTGGTTGATGAAATCATTGAACCCAGCGCCACTCGAACTGCGATCGCGAAAGCAATCTTGGGCGCTCCTGCGCTGCGCGGTGACCACGGAAATATTCCGCTCTAAGGCTCTTAACTCGAACCAGTCTTGAGCCAGCGAATACTCAACTGATCGCCCGAGTATCTAAAGGGCTCCAGCTCCTCATCCCACAGCGCGCCAAGTACCT
>WLIL01000074.1 GCA_009702245.1 Actinomycetota bacterium | reverse complement strand
TATTACTCAAATAATAGATGGCTAGGCTATGCAACATATGAAAATTGGCTAAGCCAACTCATCACGTATGGAACTTATCTTGGTGTGGATGGTTTCGATATTTTCAACTTAATTGAACCCCTAATAAAACCAGTGTCAGACGGAACTCGTTGGTATTTTTCTTCAGATAAAAACTCACAATTCGTAGCAATCAATGGTGGCAATAATGCATCTGGGAAATGTTTTGCGGATAAGACCAAATTATTAGGACTTGTAACAACGAACGCCATGATTTATGAAGCGGGGCCGCCAGATTTTAAGGACGGATTTCTTACTTACAGAGTTGCTGGGCTGCATACTCTTCCAGATGGATCGCTCTTCAAAGGAACTTATGACCTTGCCTTGCGTTCAGAAACTGCTCGTTGCATTTATGGATTTAGTATGGCGCCAATTATGTCGAGCGTTTCCATAATCGCCACTGATGGATCTATTGCAAATGTTGCAACTGAAGTAGTACGCGAAGCTAATGGCTGGATGACATTAACTGCGAGGAATTTTACTTTTTCGGCGCCAACTATCAGGATTAAGCTTTCTCAGGATGGACCCATCACAGCGGTTGTACCTTCGGTGGGAGCAAAGAAGACGATTACTTGTACAAAAGGTAAGTTAGTAAAAAAAGTAACGGCAGTTAAGCCGGTCTGTCCAAAAGGATATAACAAAAAGTAATTCGTTGAATACCGGGTATAAAGACTTGGCAGATACATCCACTATTCAAGCGTTTGAACCACATCGAAGGTTTGGATATGGAACTCCGATTTACTTACATCAGTGGGTTGTGAGGGACTCGTTATCAAACCTTCAAACCATTCCCTTTGACCCATTATGCGGATATATCCGATGTTGACTCATCTTCAATATTAGGGATAGCCGGGGATATCAAGGGTACTGGAAGACTCATGAGCCTGTTGGGGAGGTAAGAGCAGAAACATCTGTTCAATGTCCATATGGCTAGATCGCCCATTATCCTATTGAAATGAGAATCAAAGGGAGTCTTGCCAAGGGGTTGTATATTGCCTTGGCGCTTTCCCTAATTCCAGTTTCTGCAATTTCTGCACAAAGTGTCACTTCAGGATCTAAATGCACGGTCTATAAGCAAAAAGTTAGATTCCAGAATACAACTTACACCTGTATCAAATCAGGCAAGAAGTTGGTTTGGAATAAGGGCACGGTGGTCGCTATGCCAACTCCAACACCTACGCCTACGCCAACATCTACGCCAACATCTACGCCAACATCTACGCCAACATCTACGCCAACACCTGAGACACAACTTCCTGCTCAGGGAACTGCCTGCTCAAAAATTGGCACCAAGGTGTCCGATAAAAACGGATTCATGAAATGCGTTTGGGGTGGTGGACCAACAGATGACTTTCTCAAGAATGTTATGTGGCGATATTACCCAAATTCTAAAGTGCCATCCTCAAACTCAAATAACTACACAACCGCTCCTTTGGAAAATGCATCCTGCGCAAATTCCGGTGACACCTTTGATGTTTCAGGAGGCATACTTGAATGTCGCTGGGTAAAAGGTGGAAAGCTTCAGTGGATCAGGATAAACAACAGTAAGCCAACTTTCGTAAATGCCAAAAGCCCAGTCTCGATTGATGTCTGTAAATTGCAAAACAGTGCTTCAGTCGCAGATCGAACGGGACGAAATTCATCCGGTCAGGTTGGCTTTCCGTTGACAAATACCTTTAGAAATCGAATGTTTTTGAAGGGGACAAACGAGGTCTTAATTGTTCCTATAGATTTCCCTGATTTTCCGGGTGGTAGCGAAGTGTTGGCTCAACTTGATTACGACAAGAAATGGATGACTGATTGGTATGACTACTTTAGTAATGGACAGTCAAAATTCAATATTACAACTGTAAATAGCTGGCTACGAATGCCAAAAGAACGTTTGGCCTACCCGAGTGATGCCAAGACTGTTGATGCCTTTGCCGCAGATCATGGTCGTCGCATGGCGAACCAAGCCCAACCCTTTATCGATGAAATAACAAAAGTAATTGACCTGCGTAAATTTTCGACAGTTTACTTCTTCTATCCAGACGGTGAGATTACTTTTGTTGACTTCATAATCCGAAATCAAGTGTTTAAAACCAAAGAGGGGGATGTTCAACTTAATTTATTTAGTTGGGGGAAAAATTTGGAGGGAATGGAAACCCTCAAATGGTCTTACTACATTCATGAAACTTTGCATGACTTTGGAATTACAATGCATGCTCCAGGAAATGGTTGGCCGATGAGCATTGGATCTAACCAATCTGGAATCAGCCTGGCACTAAATCCATGGGAGCAGTTCCTGTTTGATTGGTTGCCAGCCAATCAGATCTATTGCGATGATATTTCAACCCTTAAAACGGCAACCATTTCATTATCTCCCGTA
This sequence comes from Actinomycetota bacterium, assembly GCA_009702245.1. Classification (GTDB taxonomy): domain Bacteria; phylum Actinomycetota; class Actinomycetes; order Nanopelagicales; family Nanopelagicaceae. The sequence goes on along the minus strand of WLIL01000074.1, from coordinate 5,257 downwards.
GAGCGAGAAGATCAGCAAACTAAGATGGCAGTTATAAGACTGTCATCAACCAAAGCAGTTGTTGTTGAATCACATGGAATCGGAAAGTGGAGTAACTTTAAATTTGGCGACCGAGAGTTCCCACCTGGCTTTTACTCAGTTATGGCCTATATTGTTGATTTAGATAAGAATGTGGCCCCGCCAATAAATTCTGATGGAACCTCAGTTGGTAATGACGAATGGGCCTGGGCTGTGTGGCAGAAAGTTCAAGGCGTGCAATCAAATCAATTTAATGTAAATGTAGGTGACCAAAAGAACTTAGCCGAATATGTAGCAGTCCTAGGTGACTCATTTGTTATTGAGGGCGTCCGCATCAAGTTCGTGGGCACAGGCGATTATGAAACCATCGAGATCTCTAAGGCTTAAAACGTCTAAGGAAAAAGTTGGTGACACGCTGACGCCCTTTTGGCCCAAAACCTGCGCTCGTCGATTCAGAGTTAACGTAAGGGTCTGATGGGCATGCGTCCAGGCGATAGTCTAGGGAGCGTGAGCATCAGAGAGACTGAGCGCGAATTGGTCCTTGTGGTCGATTTTGGCGCCCAATATGCCCAGTTGATTGCCCGCCGTGTGCGCGAGGCAGGGGTCTATAGCGAGATCGTCGGCCATCACCTCTCGGCTGAAGCTATTCTCGCGATGCGCCCCAGCGCCATCATTCTCTCCGGCGGCCCCTCTAGCGTGTACGCAGCGGGCGCCCCGAGTGTGGATCTGGAAGTGCTCCGTGCTGGGATCCCGGTCTTCGGTATCTGTTACGGATTCCAACTTCTTTCGCAAGCCCTAGGTGGCACGGTCAGAGAGACGGGCCTCTCAGAATTTGGTCGCACTGAATTGCATCGCGAAGGATCATCCCAGTTACTCGCTGAGCTCCCTGAAAGTTTTAAAGTATGGATGAGTCATGGAGATAGTGTTTCGAAAGCTCCCGATGGTTTCGTGATCACCGCGAAGAGCGCTGGTGCTCCTATTGCGGCTTTTGAAAATCTGACCACTCGTTCGGCGGGCGTGCAATTCCATCCGGAAGTACTTCATAGCGAATTTGGCCAGGAGATTCTCAAGCGTTGGCTCATCGATGTAGTGGGACTCAAGCGGTCATGGACCATGGAGAGCGTGATCTCGACAGAGGTAGCAAAGATTCAATCCTTAGTTGGCAAGAAGCGGGTGATCTGCGGACTCTCAGGTGGCGTAGATTCCGCCGTCGCTGCCGCTCTCGTACAAAAAGCTGTGGGTGCCCAACTCACCTGTGTCTTTGTCGATCATGGCCTGCTCCGTGAAGGCGAAGCCGAACAAGTGGAGCGCGATTTCGTGGCTGCCACCGGAGTTAATCTTCATGTGGTCGATGCGCGTGAAAAGTTCCTTGCCGAACTTGCCGGAGTTACCGATCCAGAAACGAAGCGCAAAATCATAGGTCGGGAATTTATTCGCGCCTTCGAGCAAGCCGCTCGTGATATCTCCAAAGACGAGCCAGTGGATTTCCTGGTGCAGGGCACGCTCTATCCCGATGTAGTGGAATCGGGTGGGGGAGCAGGCACTGCAAACATCAAGAGCCACCACAATGTGGGCGGTCTTCCCGAAGATCTCAAGTTTGCCCTGATTGAGCCGTTGCGCACGCTCTTCAAAGATGAAGTGCGCCGAGTAGGTGCCGATCTCGGACTTCCTGCTGCAATCGTACAACGCCAGCCATTCCCCGGTCCTGGCCTAGGAATTCGCATCATCGGCGAAGTCACCGAAGCGCGCCTGGAGATATTGCGCGCCGCAGATGCCATTGCACGCGAAGAGCTGACCCTTGCAGGTCTTGACGGCGAGATTTGGCAATGCCCAGTTGTGCTCCTTGCCGATGTGCGAAGTGTGGGCGTGCAAGGTGATGGGCGCACGTACGGGCATCCGATTGTTCTTCGTCCAGTATCGAGTGAAGACGCGATGACTGCTGACTGGAGCCGTCTTCCCTATGACGTGCTCGAAAAGATTTCAACGCGCATCACCAACGAAGTGCGTGATGTAAACCGCGTGGTGCTCGACGTCACGAGCAAGCCACCCGGCACAATTGAGTGGGAGTAGCGATGTCCTTTTTGAGTATCGACGAAGTCGTCATTCACGTGGTCGATATCGAAGCATCGGCCAAGTTCTATATCGGTGCATTCGATCTACACATGCTCGCAAGCGAAAATGACTCCATCCTTCTTGGAGTGCTCAATTCTCCTTCTGGAAGGATTCGGCTTCGCGAAGTACGCGCTCGCGAAGGAGTCGCTCCGCAAGTATGGGATCTCGGCCCTCGCTTACTTGGTATGTACTCTCGCAACCTTGCTTCGACTCTGAAGCGCATTGAGTCAGCCGGTGGCACACCTCGACCACTCGTTTCCTATCCTTATGGTGGCGGCGAAATGCGCGAGGCTATTGCACTCGGCAGTGATCATGTGTGGTGGACACTTCCAGAAGTCGGTGCGGACGGGCCGCGCCAACCCTCTCCTGCCCTAGAACAGAATCCCGCGCGTCAACATGGTGAACTCCATACCGTCGTCGTTGTGGTTGAAGATGTTGATCAGGCCATCGCCTTCTTCCGTGATGCAGGGGGCATGGCGCTCCTCTTTGATGGCGTGATGCAAGGTGAAGTTTTCGAAGAGATGATTGGTTTCCCAAGCGGGGCATCGCTTCGCATTGCATTTCTCGCAGGGCCAGAGAAGGCACCTGCCCGCATTGAGTTCATGTCGTTTGAAGGTGTGGAGCGTTCAGAAGGTCGAAAAGATAACATCGGCATTCGACGCATCGTGATGAGCACTACTGATCTTGCAGAAACGCTTGCAAAATTTGTAGAACTTGAATGTCGCATGATTTCCGAGAATGTGATCGAGGGTCCTGCAGGAATAGAAGTGGAATTGCGAGAAGTTAAGCAGTAATCGCAATCTTGAACGCTTCTGCAGTTCTACCTTCGGGCAGCCCGTTCGCCTGTGCAATTCTTTCGCCCCACATGCGCACCATCCCCGGCATATCTTCCATGTGCGCTGTTTGGCTGTGATGAGCTTTGAGTGCTTCGATCTTTCGTTCAAAGAATTCGGTGGTGTCTACGAAGTGATTCGTGATAGGGGAGCCCATGACCCACGCTTCGCGGACTGTCCAGGGTTGGAGGCCCTCTTCTTCAAGTAGCTCGGGAAAGGCAAATGGATTTCTCGCGTCGGGATAGATCGCTTGGATCGCTGCTTCTCCAGCGGCCATGTGGTCGGGGTGGCTGGCGCCGATGCGGTCCCAATTGCGTTCTGGAGATTGAATGATCATGCGGTCAGGGCGCGCAATGCGAATCGCGCGCACAATCGATTTACGCAACTCAATGGTGGGTTGTAGCCAGCCGTCGACGTAGTTGAGGAAAGTAATCTCTTCGACTCCGAGAACTTTGCCGGCAGCGCGTTGCTCCCTCTGGCGAATTCCAGGGATTTCACTACGGGGCACTTCGTCGTCATTTCCACCCTGATCACCATTGGTGCAGATGCAGTAGGAGACGTGGATGCCAGATTCGATCCAGCCGGCCAGGGTGCCACCAGCGCCAAAATCCACATCGTCTGGATGCGCGGTTACGACCAGGACACGCTCGATACCCTCGTTGCTCACTTCGCTCACCCGCACATCCTAGGCGAGCGACTAGGCTCGCGCTCCGTGAGGGAAGATTTACTGGTCGGTTTGAACCCGGCGCAACGTGATGCGGTGACGCACACCGGTTCGCCCCTGCTCATCGTCGCCGGCGCTGGCTCCGGAAAGACTCGGGTGCTCACCAGGCGAATCTCTTACTTGTTGGCCACCGGCGCGGCCGAACCACATGAGATCTTGGCTATCACGTTCACCAACAAAGCCGCCGGTGAAATGCGCGAACGTGTGGTGGAGCTGGTCAACGAGCTCTCGCCCACCCACTCCCTGCGCAATGCCCGCTCCATCTGGGTTTCTACCTTTCACTCCGCTTGTGTGCGCATTCTTCGCGGAGATGCGGCGGCCGCCGGCTTTTCCTCTTCATTTTCTATTTACGATCAATCAGATAGCCAAAAGTTGATGTCTCTGGTCTGCAAGGACCTCGACTTGGACCCGAAGCGCTATCCGCCCCGCCAGTTTTCAAATTTGGTGAGCGCTGCAAAGAACGAATTGATTGATCCAGAAGAGTATGCGCGCCGAGCCACTAACCACATTGAGAGCATGTGCGCCGACGCGTACAAGCGCTACCAAGCCCGTCTTGAAGGCGCCAATGCTATGGATTTCGACGATCTCATTTCAAACACAGTGCGCCTTCTGCAAACCAATCCATTAGTACGCGACCGTTACCGCCACCGCTTCAAGCATGTTTTGGTGGACGAGTACCAAGACACTAACCACGCCCAATATGAATTAGTTCGCCAACTCGTGGGAAGTGATACCGACGCAATTGCGCCCGCTGAGCTTTGTGTGGTGGGTGATGCTGATCAATCCATCTACGCATTTCGTGGTGCCACTATTCGTAACATCTTGCAATTTGAGGAAGATTACCCGCGGGCGCGTACGGTGCTCCTCGAACAGAACTACCGCTCAACACAGAATATTCTCTCTGCCGCTAACTCGGTGATCTCTAAGAACAGCGAGCGCAAACCAAAGAATCTTTGGTCAGAAAGTGGCGCAGGTTCAGCAATCGTGGGCTTCGTCGGCGAAAACGAGCACGATGAGGCATCGTTTGTGGCTAAAGAGATCGCTGAAATGTGTCGTGGCTCTGTGAAGCCAAGCGATATTGCGCTCTTCTATCGCACTAATGCGCAATCCCGCGTCTTTGAAGAAATCTTCATGCGGAGCGGAATCGCTTACAAAGTCGTGGGTGGAGTGCGCTTTTATGAGCGCAAAGAAGTAAAAGACATTCTCGCTTATCTGCGGGTGGTGAATAACCCCAATGATGAAGTTTCGCTGCGCCGCATTATTAACACGCCAAAACGTGGTCTGGGTGATCGAGCATTGGCATCCATCGACGCGTTGGCACAGATGGAGCAGACCTCGTTCTGGCGCGCGCTCTGCCGAGCAAGCAGCGCGCCAGGTCTTCCAGCGCGCGCCGTCGCCACCATCGACTCTTTCACTTCAATGATTCACGCGCTGCGCACGTTGGTAGAGAGCGGACTTACCGCAGGAGTAGTCGCGCAAGCAGTCCTTGAGCAGTCGGGGCTTATTCAAGAATTGGCGGCAAGCAGTGATCCGCAAGACGAGATGCGCATCGAGAACTTAGAAGAGCTCG
>WLIL01000073.1 GCA_009702245.1 Actinomycetota bacterium | reverse complement strand
ATTTCATCACTGTGCACCTTCCTAAAACCAAAGAGACTGCAGGCCTTATTGGATTCGATGCGCTCACCAAAGTGAAACCATCTGTCCGCATCGTCAATGCAGCTCGTGGTGGTGTGGTTGATGAGATCGCCTTACACGCAGCGCTGAAAGAAGGGCGTATCGGAGGAGCTGGACTCGATGTCTACTCCACCGAGCCATGCACCGATTCACCGCTCTTTGAGTTTGATTCTGTGGTTGCAACACCACACCTAGGGGCATCAACCGATGAAGCGCAGGAGCGCGCTGGTATCGCAGTTGCGGTTTCGGTCCGTAAGGCGCTTGCAGGTGAACTTGTCCCAGACGCGGTGAACGTCAAGGGTGGCGTAATCCATGAGGATCTTCGCCCCGCGCTTCCATTGGCTGAAACGCTGGGACAACTTATTTCTGGACTCGCAGTTGGTGCTGTGTCGGATATTGAAGTAGAAGTATGCGGAGAGCTAGCTGAGCTTGATTGTGAAATCTTGGCGACGAGTGCCATTAAAGGGTTGCTCATGCACGCGGTAGGGGAAGGCGTTTCATATGTAAATGCTCCACTCCTAGCTAAAGAGCGCGGCCTTACTGCATCGGTTTCAAAGAATTCAATAAGTGAGTTGCACCGAAACGTCATCACCTTGACTGCTACGGCCACGAATGGTGAACGCATTACCGTCAGCGGCACTCTTACTGGGCTCAAGCGAATTACTAAATTGATCTCCATTAATGATTTATCAATTGATGTCGAGCCTACGAATCACATGCTCTTCGTTAGCTATGCAGATCGCCCTGGAGTGGTTGGTTCAGTTGGCGCACTGCTCGGAAACGCAGCCATCAACATCGCTGGCATGCAGGTGGCTCGCAAACGACCGGGCGGGGATGCGCTGATGATTCTTACAGTTGATGAGCCCATCGCCCAAGACGTCGTCGACGATGTAGCAAATAGCGTCCAGGCTCGTTCCGCTCACTACGTGGCCTTAGTTTAAGGAGAACCCATGTCGAAGGTGGTCAAACTTGCAGTAATTGGTGGTGATGGAATTGGTCCTGAGGTTGTCGCCCAAGGATTGCGCATACTCCATTCCATGGGGAAGAAACATGGTGTTGATTTTGCCGAAACCCAATATGAACTTGGTGCGAAGCGTTGGCATGCCACTGGTGAGACTCTCACTGACGAAGTCATTGCGCAATTAGCGAAGGAAGATGTCATTCTCCTTGGAGCAGTGGGAGACCCCACAGTTCCCAGCGGAATTTTGGAACGCGGATTACTTCTTAAACTTCGTTTCGCCTTTGATCAATACGTCAACCTGCGTCCTGGCCGACTCTTCCCTGGCGTTGAATCACCTCTTGCAGGTGTGAAAGAACTTGATTTCGTGGTGGTGCGCGAAGGTACTGAAGGTCCTTATGTGGGTGCCGGTGGTTTCTTGGCGCAGGGAACTCCTTATGAAGTAGCGACCGAGGAAAGCCTTAATACCCGCAGGGGCGCCGAGCGAGTAATTCGTGATGCGTTTGAGCGCGCAACACGTCGCACGCGCAAGCATGTGACTCTTGTTCATAAGAACAACGTGCTTGTTCACTCTGGTTCGCTCTGGACACGTACTTTCAATGAGGTTGCGAAGGAATACCCGGGCATCACCACTGATTACCTTCACGTTGATGCTGCTTCGATGTTCTTCGTAACGCACCCTGATCGATTTGATGTGGTGGTGACCGACAACCTCTTTGGAGATATTTTGACCGATATCGCGGCAGCCATTTGCGGCGGGATCGGATTGGCGGCGAGTGGAAATATCAACCCCACCGGCGACTACCCCTCCATGTTTGAGCCAGTTCACGGCAGCGCGCCGGATATCGCAGGCAAGGGAGTAGCAAATCCCACGGCCACCATTCTCTCCGTTGCGATGCTCTGTGACCATCTCGGTCTCCATGAGGCTGCTATTGCCATCAACGCAGCGGTAGCGAAAGATCTTCTCTCATCGGGTAAGAAGCAACGGAGCACGAGCGAGGTTGGCGATGCCATTCTCTCGCTTCTCGGATAGGAGTTCTGATGGCCATCACGATCACGAAGAATCCACATCCACTCTCTGCTGAAAAGCGGGCAGAGCAATTAGTTGAACCTGGCTTTGGCCGTTACTTCACAGATCACATGGTGAGCGCAGAGTGGACGGCGGAGAAGGGCTGGGGCGAGCTTGCCCTTGTGCCTTACGGTCCGCTCTCGTTAGATCCAGCGTCGATGGTGCTCCACTACGGACAAGAGATCTTTGAAGGATTGAAGGCTTATCGCCAACCAGATAATTCAATTGCGCTCTTCCGCCCTGAGGCGAATGCGGCTCGTTTTGCGCGCAGCGCTGCCCGAATGGCATTGCCGGAATTACCTGCGGAGATGTTTCTGGAATCAATCGAGGCACTAGTCAAGGCAGATCAAGAGTGGGTGCCCACCAAGGATGGCGAGAGTCTCTACTTGCGTCCCATGATGATCGCCACTGAAGTGGGACTGGGAGTTCGTCCATCCAATAAAGCTCTCTATCTGCTCTTAGCATCACCAGCAGGTGCTTACTTCAAAGGCGGCGTGAAGGCTGTCACGGTGTGGATTTCTACCGAGTACGTTCGTGCAGCGCCTGGCGGCACTGGGGAAGCTAAATGTGGAGGCAATTACGCAGCATCTCTCGTAGCTCAACAGGAGGCGGCCGCAAAGGGTTGCGATCAAGTTGTGTGGCTCGATGCAGTAGAGCGCTCCTATGTTGAAGAGATGGGTGGCATGAACCTCTACTTCGTTATGGGTAAGGGCAAGAAGGCACGCATCCTTACTCCGAAGTTGACCGGTGCACTTCTTCCAGGAATCACACGCGACTCATTACTTACTGTGGCAGCTGAACTTGGATACAAAGTAGAAGAGGGCAGCATCACCGTTAAAGAGTGGCGCAAAGGCGTCGAGAGTGGAGAAATTACTGAAGTATTTGCGTGCGGAACTGCTGCCGTGATCACGCCAGTTGGTCACGTGAAGAGCGCCAAGCACGAGTGGTCGCACAATGAGGGTGAGAGTGGTCCGATAACCCTTGAACTTCGTGAGGCACTTCTTGGACTTCAACATGGTTTCAAGGCTGATACTCAAGGTTGGATGCGCAAAATAAATGTCTAGGATTCCGCAAGGAGATGCCTTCCATATCTACGACACCACCTTGCGAGATGGTGCGCAGCAGGAAGGTCTCAATCTTTCGGTTCACGACAAATTAGCAATCGCTCGCCACTTAGATGACCTCGGTGTGGGATTTATTGAAGGTGGTTGGCCTGGTGCGAATCCGCGGGATACTGAATTCTTCAAGCGCGCGGTTGCTGAGATCGATTTTAAGACTTCCCAGTTAGCAGCTTTTGGGGCTACTCGCCGCCCCAACGTGAAGGCGGCTGACGACGCGCTCGTTGCCGCACTGCGTGAGTCGGGCGCGAAAGTCGTTACTTTGGTAGCAAAGTCACATGACCGCCACGTGGATCTCGCACTAAAGACATCACTTGATGAAAACTTAGAAATGATTAGAGATTCCATCACTCATTTGCGCAATGAAGGACAACGCGTATTTCTCGATGCAGAGCACTTCTTCGATGGCTATCGTTCCAATCGGGCTTATGCGCTCGAAGTAGTTCGCGTCTCGGCAGAAGCTGGCGCAGACGTAATCGCACTCTGCGATACCAATGGTGGAATGCTTCCTGACGAACTTTCTGATGTGGTGCACGATGTGCTCTCCAACACTGGTGCGCGCTTAGGCATCCACTGTCACAATGACACCGGTTGTGCCATTGCAAATTCACTAGCGGCAGTTAAAGCCGGTGCCACACACGTACAAGGAACTCTCAATGGCTATGGAGAACGCACTGGTAATGCTGATCTCGTCTCAATTATTGCAAACCTAGAATTGAAGAAGGCTCAGAAGGTTTTGCCGGAAGGAGCGCTCCGAGAGTCTTTCCGCATTGCACATGCAGTCGCAGAAGTGACCAATGTAACGCCGAGTGCTCGCCAACCCTATGTGGGGCTCTCGGCATTTGCTCATAAAGCTGGTCTCCATGCTTCGGCAATCAAAGTTGATCCCGCGCTTTATCAACACGAAGAGCCAAGTGATGTCGGTAACGACATGCGCATGCTTGTCTCTGACATGGCGGGCAAGGCCTCCATCGAATTAAAGAGCGTAGAGCTCGGTGTGGACCTAGGTGATGATGTGGGAGTTCTGGGCCGAGTGGTCGCTAAGGTGAAGGATCTTGAGTCGCGTGGTTGGACCTTTGAAGCCGCCGATGCTTCGTTCGAATTGTTATTACGGGGTGAAATCACCGGTGAGCGCCCACGATTTTTCACAGTAGATTCCTGGAAGGCAAATGTAGATCGCTTAGAGAACGGTGATGTTATTTCCGAGGCTACGGTGCATGTGACCGCGGACGGAGAAAAATTGGTCTCTACCGGACGAGGTAACGGTCCAGTTAACGCGATTGATAACGCCTTGCGCAGTGGCTTAGAGAAGTTTTACCCTGAGCTTGCAGAACTTGAACTGACCGATTACAAAGTTCGTATTCTTGAAGGACGTCAAGGAACTGGCGCCGTTACACGCGTACTTGTGGAGACTTCGGATGGTGTGACTGAGTGGACCACCCTTGGCGTGCATGAGAATGTTATTGCTGCCAGTGCTATGGCACTTGAAGATGCAATTACTTATGGGTTACTTCGCAAACGTCTCTCCTAACCATGATCCTTTCGGTCGATGCGGGTACTACTGGAATCACTGTTTTAGTTATCGATCGAGACCGCAACGTCGTTGGGCGCGGATACCAAGATTTCCCTCAACACTTTCCCGAGCCGGGGTGGGTCGAGCATGATCCCAATGAAATTTGGAGCGCCGTTCTCGCGGCTGCCTCAGTGGCCATTGACGGAATCGATAAGAGCAAGATTGAGGGCGTCGGCATCACGAATCAGCGCGAAACCTTGGTTCTCTGGGATCGCGAGACGTTAGGCGCTCCACGGAGAGCAATCGTTTGGCAAGACCGCCGCACCACGTCTATATGCGAAAGATTCAAGGACGTCGATGTGAGCAATACCGGTTTGCGGATGGATCCTTACTTCACTGGAACGAAGGCACTTTGGATTGCCGAAAATGAGCCGCGTACGTGGCGGTATGTTGAAGATGGCCGAATTGCACTTGGGACTATTGATTCATATCTGATAGCCCGTATGTCTCGCGGTTTAGATCACGTCACTGATGCAACTAACGCATCGCGTACCTTGATGTATGACTTGAGCACCGGGGATTGGGATGACCGGCTCCTTGATCTCTTCCACGTTCCACGCGAGGCGCTGCCCATGATCACTTCTTCCTGGGGCGATTTAGCGCATACTGAACCCACTGCTTTTCTTGGACTCGATGTTCCCATCACCGGGATTGCAGGCGATCAACAATCGGCGCTGATCTCGATTGCTGGGTTCGATCCTGGCTCAGCTGCATGCGCCTACGGCACGGGCTCCTTCTTGTTGGTCAATACCGGCAAAGCGATTCCATCCACTGCCAGCGGAACTTTGGCGACAGTGGCATGGCAAGCTCCGGATGGTGCGCGGGCATTTGCTAGCGAAGGTGGAGTCTTTGTAACTGGTGCAGCCGTGCAGTGGTTCCGTGACGGTTTAGGTGCAATCAAGAGCTCTGCTGAAATAGAAGAGTTGGCTCGAACGGTAAAGAGCAGCGAAGGTGTCATCTTGGTGCCAGCACTTGCAGGTTTGGGTGCCCCACTTTGGAATCCCCATGCGCGTGGCGCGATTCTTGGTCTTTCACTAGCAAGCACTATGGCGCATATGGCACGCGCTCTCTTGGAAGGTATCGCGCACTCCATTACCGATGTGGTGGAGAGTATGCAGGTGGAGCTCACTAAATTTGGTGCCCACGGAGGTGCTAGTCAAAATGATCTGCTCTGCCAGATGCAATCTACGCTTCTTAATAGTCCTGTTTATCGACGCCATGATCTCGAAGCAACTGCATTAGGGGCTGCGGATTTGGCCGCTCGTGGCTTGGGATGGCCAGATCGTGACGGTGTGACCACCGAAGAGGCACTTGTCGGGCCGGTGGAGATCTCCACCCGTGAATCATGGAAGGAAGCGCTGGCTACTGTTGGAGAGTTTGCCGAAGGCGTACGCTGAATTTATGAATGATCCTCGAGCTGCTTGGAGTAGTCAGGGCACCAATGGCAAGGCGGTGCTCTTCGTGCACGGTTTTACTGGGTCACCTGCCTCGCTGACATCGTGGGCGCAACATTTTGCAGCGGCCGGATATTCGGTGGAGGTGCCGCTCCTACCTGGACATGGCACATCTCCTGCGGAGATGAACAAGACACGGTGGCAGCAGTGGTACCTCGAAACTGAGAGAGCGTATGAATCTTTAGCGGCAAAGCATGAAGGTGTGGCCGTCTGCGCGCTCTCCATGGGTGGCGCATTAGCGCTACGGCTCGGCGCTTTGAAGAAAGTGAAGCAACCAAGATCGCTGGTACTGGTGAACCCACTGATTCATATTCGCGGAGTAAATCGCTTTCTGATTCCCGTGGTATCCAAAGTGTTAGCGACCCAGCCGGCGGTTGGCGGGGACATCAAGAAGCCTGGGGAGAATGAGTATGCCTACGACAAGACACCACTCAAGGCCGCTCACTCACTTCTGCACCTTCTCTCCGACGTGCAAGGTCGAATTGCTACAGTGAAAGAGCCACTTATGCTGATCCATTCGAAAGAGGATCACGTCGTGCCGAGTTCAAATGCAGAGTGGATCCTGAGCAATGTGGGTTCATCGGTGAAGGAAGAAGTTCTTCTATTCGATAGTTATCACGTGGCCACTGTTGACAATGATGCCCCAGTGATTTTTGAAAAGTCGAAGATATTTATTGAGCAGAACTGGTAAAAGTTTCGAGGACTCTTCGAATGTAGTTGGCAAATTCTGCTCGAAGTGGAGCAGTTTGGTGTGCCAGATTCTTTTGTATGCGCGCGTACTCGGCTCTACCTTCGGCGGTCTCCATGAGTATGGGCTCATATCCAATGTTGGCCAGGTCGTAAGGGCTTGCCCTCATGTCTATCTCTCGTAACGCCCGAGCATTTTGGAAATATGCGAACACCATGGAGCTGGGAATAATCGGCGCCAACTTATATGCCCATTTATACAAGTCCATGTTTGCGTGAATGCATCCGGGCTGTTCGTTCTTGGGCTGATCTTCGCGTACTGGATGGATGACGTTGAGCGGAATAGCGGGAGCCGTGAAGAATCGAAAGGCGTCGTAGTGGGTGCAACGCACACCGATCTCTTCTACCAAAGCATTGGTGCCAGCGCTTCCGATACGAAGGGGAAATTTTGAGTGACGAATTTCTTCTGGACTTAATTGATAGACCATTGCCCACTCATGCATGCCAAAACAACCAAAATTTGCCGGCCGTGACGCTGTTGCATCGAGTAAGCCAAGGACAAATTCGAGAGTCGATCGTCTCTGCGCAATAAATGCTTCGCTGACTCCGACGCCCTCATCGCGCGCACCGTAGCCCCGGCGTTCCAGATACTCAGGGCCATCTTCCAGGGTGACCAGCGCTCCGGGGTGGTAGCGGCGAAGCTCCCGGGGGCGATAGGAGTAGTAAGTCCACATGAAAGATTCCACCGGGTTTTCCAGGCGGGCAGGGTCAAT
>WLIL01000072.1 GCA_009702245.1 Actinomycetota bacterium | reverse complement strand
TCGGAAGATGTCCCTGCTGGTCTTGACTATGACGGTCCTTCGGCCGCCATCCCAGCAAGCCAGGTCGGAATGGTTAACCTGATGGAACCACTCGTCTACTACAAGAAGTCGGGTAAGTCACCATCTGGTGTCAACCTCTTGAAATTTGGTTATAACACCGCTGATTTCCAAGGTCGTCTTGCGGAATCAGTCACCAAGAACGGTCTTGTTTGGACCTTCAAACTTCGAAAGAATGTAGTTGGCTGCAATGGCGAGAAGTTCACCGCCGATGACGTCATCTACACCTTTGCTCGTGCTAAGTCAGTATCTGGCGCTGCTCCAATCGGATACTTCCTTTCGGCCGTTGGTGGCATCAAGGATTTCGCCACGTTCGATGGCAAGGTTCCACTTGGTGATGAAGTAAAGAAGATTGACGATTTCACCGTGCAGATCACGCAGGAGAAAGAAAACAAGCTCTTCCTCCCAGCTTTGACGATCTTCGGAATGGGAATGTTTGACAAAGAAGGAATGGAAGCCCATAAGACGGCTACAGACCCTTGGTCACATGACTATGCCAACACGGTAAACCTGCCTTCGTTCGGTCCTTACTGTCTCTCAAAGTGGACCAAGGGCAGCGAATTTGTGCTCACCGCTAATCCTAAGTACTACGGTGGAAAGCCAGCAGTGTCGAAGATTGTGCTCCGCAAGGTTCCACAATCTGCTAACCGTTTGGCAGCCATCCGTACAGGTGCCGCACAACTCACCGAGCGCCTCACCCCGAAGGAGTTCTCTAGCCTCAAGGGTGTTAAGAATGTGTCGGTTGGCTCTGTCGTAGGTAACGAGTCACTCTTCTTGAACATGAACTACAAGGTTGCTCCATGGGACAACCTCAAGGTTCGTCAAGCAGTGGCTTACGCAATCAACTATGACAAGATGATCAAGAATGCCTACTACGGTCAGGCAAAGAAGTGGAAGAGCCTTGTGCCTTCTACTTACCCGGGCTACTCGGTTCCAAAGACCCAGTACTCGTACGATCCAGCAAAGGCTAAGGCCCTTCTGGCTGCGTCAGGTTACAAGGATGACGGTTCACTCAAGCTCACTTACGTGGCTGAGAAGGAATCAACTCTTGGACCAGTTGTGACACAGATCAAGGCAGACCTCAAGGCTATTGGCCTCAATGTTCAGCTCGATCCTTTGCCACAAACGCAATTCGGTGATCGTCAGCTCACAAAGCGCGATCTCCCATTCGCAGTCAATGATCAAGAGAAGCCAATCGGTGTAGACGCCGGTTATGCGACGTACCTCTTCTTCATCACGGGTGGACTCAACAACATGGATAATTACTCCAGCAAGTTTGTTGACGACACTTACCAGGCGATTGCTACTGAAGCAGATACAACTAAGCGCAATGCTGGCTTAGCAGCTATTCAGGAACAATTGGCTAAGGATGTAGCTTGGGTACCAGTTGTCGAGTTCGCCACGCAGTGGGCATACTCTTCGAAGCTCTCAGGTATCACTTGGCACCCAGATAACTGTGTACGTTTCTTCGATCTCAAGATCTAAAGAACGTTTAAGTAGTTATCAATAGTTAAGGAGATCAGCGGTGCGAAGGTACGTATTACGAAGGCTTGCAGTAGGTGTACTCCAGGCTCTGGGGATCACGATTGCAGTGTTCTTCGTAATACGTGCCTTGCCCGCTGATCCTGTTTCGAGGATCGTGGGAATGAACCCCACTCCTGAATCAATTGCACAAGCAAGGAAGGCGCTGGGGCTTGATATGAGCCTCTTCCAGCAGCTACTTTCATTTTTGGGTTTTCACGGTAACGGTGTTTTTACCGGCTCACTTGGAACGTCGTGGGTTTCGGGATCGACGATCCTCTCAGAAATTGCCATCACCTTGCCTACGACTATTCAACTTATTGTCACCTCGTTCATCGTTGCTCTTGCTGTCGCAATTCCCATTGGAATGGCAACTGCCCGGCGACCCGGTGGCAAATTAGATAAGGGCGTTTTCGGCTACGGGCTCTTCGCAGGCGCTCAGCCGGAGTTTTGGTGGGGTCTCATCTTTATCTTCGTCTTCTACTTTAAATTGGGGATAGCCCCAGCCCCACTCGGAATGCTTGACCCAGAGTTGACCGCTCCCGATGCGGTGACCAACTTTGTGCTGATTGATTCATTAATCGCCGGAGATTTCACCGCTTTCAAGAGCGCTCTTGGGCACCTCGTTCTTCCAGTTCTCACGCTTTCATTTTTGTTGGTGGGACCGCTTTTAAAAATGACACAACAAAGCATGTCGAGAGTGTTATCGAGCGAATTCATTCTCTACCAACAAGCTTCTGGTTTAGAAAAGAAATCGATCGGGCGTTCTACACTTCGATCAGCTCTGGCTCCAATCATCACGTTGACCGGAATCCTCTTTGGATTCATGCTCAGCGGTGCTGTTTTGGTCGAATCGGTCTTCTCGCTCAATGGTCTCGGACAGTATTCAGTTGCTGCGGTCCTTAATCTCGACTTCCCTGCAGTACAGGGTGTCATCCTGGTCATTTCTGTGATCTCGCTCTTTGTCTATCTCGGCTTGGATCTGCTGCTCGCGAAGATCGATCCAAGAATCTTGGTTAAATAATGCAAAAGCGCAAGATCGATCCGCTCCTTCTGATTGGCCTAATAATTATCGCTGGATCGCTCTTCTTGGCGGTCTTTGGCAATTCCCTTGCACCATATGATCCACAAGAGCCCGTAGGTGACTTCTCTATGCCGCCCTCTGCAGATCACTGGTTTGGGACAGATGGATCAGGGCTTGATGTATTCAGTCGAGTTCTTGCTGCGCCACGAGTGGATGTGGCAATTGCAGTGACTGCTGCAATTGTTTCAGCTGTCTTGGGTACTGGGATCGGTCTATACGCGGGTTATTTCACCGGACGGTTCTCCGAAATTGTGATGCGGGTTTCAGATATCTTGCAGTCATTCCCCGTGTTCATTTTGGCAATGGTGCTCGTTACGCTTACTGGAAGAAACGTAGTCAACCTCATTTTTGTGCTTGCCTTTTTATACACGCCTATTTTTGTGAGGCTCACTCGAAGCGAAGTTTTAACTCAACGGACTCGCACTTACGTTGAAGCAGCCCGCGCTACTGGAAATTCGGAATTCCAAATTGCGACGCGTCACGTACTTCGAAATTCGCTCGCACCATCCCTTGTTCAGCTTTCAGTTACTGTTGGTTTTGGAATTCTCCTCACTGCAGGTTTGAGCTTCGTGGGTGCAGGTGTGCGGCCCCCGACACCTGAGTGGGGAATTATGATTGCATCAGGGGCGCCCAACATCATTCTTAACGAATGGTGGACATCTATTTTCCCCGGAATTGCTATTTCTATCACGGTCTTTGGATACGCCGCTGCAGGTAATGCAATCGAACGTTGGGCTCGCAAATAATGACTCCTACAGAAGCTCTTCTCAGCACCCGTAATCTCACCGTCAAATACCCTTACGGTGATGTGCAGAATGTTGTCATCGACGAGTTGAATCTTGATCTTTATCCGGGCCAAATCGTGGGACTTCTGGGCGAGAGTGGTTCGGGGAAGTCCTCTTTAGCACTTGCGCTTATGGGTCTGGCTAGGCACCCTGGAGTTGTCAGCGGAGAAGTCAATTTTCGGGGTCAAGATTTATTGAAGATGGACGATGAAGAGCTGCGCCAAATTCGCGGTAATTCTATCGGGCTCATCACTCAGAAGCCGCGCCAGGCGTTGGATCCACTCGTTAATGTAGGTAAACAGATTTCACGTGTTTATCGGGCACATTCACAAGCCTCGAAGGAAGAGGGACAAATTCGTGCAGTAGAGCTCCTGAGGTCGGTCGGCATCAATGATGCGGAACGCAGAGTGGACGCTTATCCGCATGAACTCTCTGGCGGTATGGCTCAGCGTGCGCTCATTTCGATGGCCCTTAGCGTCGAGCCAGATCTCTTGATCGCAGACGAACCAACAAGCGGTCTGGACGTGACTATCCAAGCTCAATTTCTGGATCGAATGTGGGAGCGGGCCCGCGATGCAAATATTGCAGTTCTCATTGTTACCCAGGATCTTGGAATCGTAGCTAACTACTGTGATCGCATTGTGATCATGGAAGATGGAAAGATTATCGAAGATCGGACCACAGTTGAATTCTTTGCGGATCCTCAAACCGATTATGGGAAGAAGTTAATACTTTCCTCTGGGGCAGATGCTAGGGCTTCCAACGCGGACGTTGCGGTTATCACTTCACCTGAGATCTTACGCGTCACGAACCTGCGAAAAACTTTCGAAGTGGATGGCGGAAAGCGTTTGCAGGCGGTGTCAAATGCAAGTTTCCAAATATATAAAGGGCGCTCGCTAGGTTTAGTAGGTGAGAGTGGGTCGGGAAAGACCACTGTGGGTCGTTTAATTTTGCGATTAGCCGATCCAGACTCCGGAGAAGTGTGGTTCAAAGGTGAGCGAATTGATTCCATCTCACCGAAAGAGTTCCGCAAGTATCGTTCAAAAATCCAAGCAGTATTTCAAGACCCATTCGATTCTCTCAATCCTCGATGGCCCATCGAGAGGGTTATTCGTGAGCCACTAGATCTGCATACTCAACTGAGTAAAGAAGAGAAGTTGGCGCGTGTTAAGGAACTAGTTTCTTTAGTAGGCCTCACCGACGACATTTTGCCGTTACGACCTGGCTCGCTCAGCGCTGGCCAACAACAACGTGTGAGTCTTGCTCGCGCGCTTGCAACTGAACCAGAATTTCTTATTCTCGACGAACCGACATCTGCGCTACCACCGGCAGCTCGAGCTGACATGATCCGACTCTTGAAGTCTTTGCAGGAGCGCTTAGATCTATGTTTCATATTTATCTCACACGATCTCAGTACTGTCCGCGAGCTTTGTCACGACATTGCTGTCATGTACCTTTCGGAAATCGTAGAGATGGGAACGTCTGAACAAGTCTTCAGTGCGCCCAGCCACCCATACACACGCGCACTACTCGATTCCGTGCTCTTTCATGATCCAAATAATCGACGAGTCGATCGAAAAGTTAAGACTGAGCTTGAAGGTGAGATTCCAAGCCCGGTCGACCTTCCTAATGGTTGCTATCTCGCCGCCCGTTGTCCGATAGCAGAGCAACGCTGTCGCGACGATCATCAAGAATTGATACAGATTGGGCCGTCCCGATCGGTACGCTGCTGGAAGTCGGTAGAGGCTAGTCAGTGATGACTGCGCTACACGATGAGGTCAATGTTCTTGTTGTTGGCGCGGGCGCTGCTGGAGCGGCTTTCACGTGGCGATTAGCCAGCATGGGAGTCGCAGTTACTTGCCTGGAACAAGGCGAGTGGCAAAGTCCCGAAAGTTCACTTACCTCTTTGGAAAATTGGGAATCGAAGAGACTTCGAGAGCGTTCGCCAAATCCAAACATCCGGCGCAATGCTGCTGACTACCCAATCCTCGATGACACATCCATCATCAAACCCGCCATCTTCAATGGAGTTGGCGGAAGCACAATTCTTTGGTCGGCTCATACACCGCGATTTAGGCCTTCGGATTTTCGAGTAAAAAGTTTGGATGGAGTAGGTGCGGATTGGCCAATCTCTTATTGGGATTTGGCGGAGTACTACGAAATCAACGATGAGATCATGGGAACTTCCGGTTCACACGGTGATCCTGGAAATCCACCTCGCACTCCACGCACCACGCCACCCGTACCACTTGGATTAGCGGGGTCACGAATCGCGGACGCCCTCAACGATTTAAAGTGGCATTGGTGGCCATCGGACGGAAATATTTTGACTTTGGATCGCGGGTCGCGAAAGGCTTGTAACGGTTGTGGCCCATGTGAAATGGGTTGCGCAACCGGGGCCCGAGCATCGGTAGATATTACTTACTGGCCAGAAGCTCTCGCCCTAGGAGCTGAATTACGCACTGGAGCTACGGTTCGTCGAGTCTTAGTGGATACAACCGGACGGGCTACGGGGGTTGAATGGACTGATCACGCCGGTCAAGAGCGCGTGACTCACGCCATTGTCGTAGTGATGGCGTGCAATGGCGTAGGAACGCCCCGAATCCTGCTCAATAGCGTTTCTAAAGAACACCCACGTGGCCTTGGCAATTCTTCAGACCAACTTGGCCGCAACCTGATGCTGCACCCCATCCCTGTAGTAACCGGTGTGTTTGACGAAGATGTGCAAAGTTGGTCAGGTAACGATGCTTTCGCGCTGCTTATTCAAGAGTTTTACGAAAACGATGAAAGTCGCGACTTTAAGCGTGGATATGAAATGCAAGTAACGCGTGGACAAGGACCATTAGTGACTGCGTTGGGTGGCTTCAGCCACGACATCCCATGGGGGCTTGGCCATCATGAAGCTTTCGAGAAGTATTTTGGTCACGTCGCAACTGTTGCCGTTACTTGTGAAGACTTGCCCCATCCAAATAATAGAGTCACGATTGACCCATCTGTGACTGACCGATGTGGAGTTCCTGCGGCTCGTATGTCTTACGAATTAGAAGAGAACAGCAAGAAAATGATTAAGCACGGAGTCAAGAGTGCTACCGCTTTGCTCGTGAAGGCTGGTGCTCGTGAAACACATGCGAAACCTTTTGCGCCTTCTGCGGGATTTCACTTGATGGGGACCGCCCGAATGGGAAGCAATCCGAAAGAATCATTTGTTAATCAGGCTTGCCGCTCTCACGATGTACCAAATCTACTGGTCATTGATGGAAGCGTCTTTGCGAGTGCGGGTGCGGTTAATCCCACCCCCACCCTTCAAGCTGTGGCGCTAAGAGCAGCTGACCTTCTTAGAGAGGATGCCCTCGTATGAATACTCTCCTTGATCGTTTTACTGATGATCTACTGCCGGGAAATGACCATTGGCCTGCTGCAACAGAAATAGAAGTCGGCGCAGCCATGCAACACTTAGCCTCGACAGATTCGGAACAAAAGTCATTGTTCTATCGCTTATTAGATTTTCTAGAAAATCATAAGGAGCGTCCTGCTCTTGCCGAAATTCTTGAAGCTAAGGATTCTGAACTTTTTGGTTTTGCAAAGGTGTTGGCGTTTGAGGCCTACTACATCCACCCAAAAGTTCGTGAGGTTGTCGCCAGTCGTTCTATGTACGCAAACCGCTCGCCTCAACCAGCAGGTTTTCCGGTGGTCACTAGAAGAGTAATTCCGTGGAATGAAGATGAAATTCTTTGGCGCAGTGACGGCACAGAACGTTCGAATGAAGTCCTGATTGAGCAGAAGAAGGATCCCAAGAAGACCTGGACCGTAGAGGAGATTCGGCAATGGCGACGTTAATCGTGCTTTTTAATTTAAAAGAAGGTGCCAGTGCTGCAGAGTACGAAGCCTGGGCGAAGAGTAAAGATGTCCCCACGGTTAAGGGCTTATCAAGTGTCGACGATTTCAGGGTCTTTCGATCTTCCGGACTTCTTGGTACAGATGCCGCAGCGCCCTATCAATATGTTGAGGTCATCGAAGTAAGCGACATGAACCAATTCGGCATCGATGTTTCTAGCGAGACAATGCAAGCAATCGCTGCTGAATTTGGTGCCTTCGCCGATAACCCCACATTCATTTTGGCTGAGCAGAGCGCGTAGGAGTTGTCATGAGTTCATTTCTTGGTAAAACATTGGTGATCACTGGAGCTGGCCGTCGCGCGGGCCTGGGTGAGGGAATCGCTCAGAAGTTTGCCTCACTGGGAGCCAATGTAGTGATTGGTGATATTGGAAAGACTGG
>WLIL01000071.1 GCA_009702245.1 Actinomycetota bacterium | reverse complement strand
CGGTTTCTATATTTTCCCCATGCCACATTGGTTTGATCCACTTAACGCACTTTTAATGGGTATCGCGGTCATTTTGACTCTGGTAACTGGTTTCCAATACCTCAAGGAAATTGCGCGACTGCGCGCATCATGAATCGCATAGCGCTTGTCACGGTAGGCGATGAGTTACTCAATGGTGCTGTCGTTGATACGTCCACCGCATGGCTAGGAGATCAGCTTGCACTCGAAGGCTATGCCTTGGTTATTTCAATTTCAGTTCAGGATGAACTCTCTGCGATCAGTGATGCCATTCTTTCGGCAATTGCCCGCGCCGATGCCGTCATTGTTTCTGGGGGGTTGGGGCCCACGAGTGATGATCTCACTCGGCTGGGTGTGGCGCGCGCTGCCCGGGTGGAAGTGGCGCAACGTAAAGATCTAGTGGCATTAATCACTGCACGCTATGCATTGCGCAACATGCAAGTTCCGGGCCAAGCCCTCGTGATGGCCGATCTTCCGATCGGAGCAAGTGCATTAATAAACAACAGCGGTAGCGCTCCGGGAATCTTTATGGAAATCGAAAGCGTGCCACTCTTTGCACTACCTGGAGTGCCGCATGAAATGCGAGACATGTTCGTGAGCGAAGTGTTACCTGAATTGCGTAAGCGTCTTTCAGGTGTGCGTCAGCATACATTCATTGTACGAGTCGCCTTGCTCGGTGAATCGGCGGTCTCTGAGAGCTTGCGTGATTGGGAAAGTAACTTGCCATCCGGGGTCTCGGTGGCGTACTTGGCATCTCTTGGCGATGTCGAGGTAAAGATCTCATCTGAAAGTGCACGGCAAGCGGAGGAATGTGCCACGCTCGCAGCAGAACTGATTGGTGACTCCGTCTATGCCATCGATGAAGCTCGGGCTCTGCGTTCTACGCTCGCATCGGCCGTGCTTCATTTGATGCGCGAACAAGATGAGACTTTGGCTACCGTTGAATCCCTTACGGGAGGTGGGCTTGCTCAATTGCTCACTGATATCCCGGGCGCCTCCGAGGTGTACCTGGGAGGCGCAGTTACCTATCAGGCGGGGAGTAAGCATCAGCTTGCCGATGTGCCAGAAGAGATGATGAGCACCCGCGGAACGGTGGACGCGCAAGTCGCAAAGGCGATGGCGCGAGGAATCCGTCTCCGCCTTGATGCCTCTTGGGCGCTCGCGACCACAGGGGTGGCTGGGCCAGGGGATTTCGAAGGCCACCCGGCGGGCACGCTTTATGTCGGGGTGAGCTCGCCCGCAGGGGAGCGCGCTTTCAAAGTGGTGCTTTCCGGACAAATGGCAGATGATCGTGCGCGCGTACGCCGCGCGAGCGCTGCCCACGCACTAGACTTACTTCGTAGATCCATTGCCGGGCTCCCCATAGGAGCGAAGGCGGGCGTTATCACCGAGGAGTAAAAATGTTGTTGCGAGATCACATGGGAGCGGCGCTACGCCGTCGCCGTGTCGCGCAATCTCAGACCTTGCGCCAAGTAAGTGCCAAGGCGCGCGTATCTCTCGGTTATCTCTCTGAAGTAGAGCGCGGTCAGAAGGAAGCCTCTTCTGAACTCCTCTCCTCCATCTGCCAAGCCCTTGAGATTGAGCTCGCTGAACTCCTCTCCGAAGTAGCGCTTTCGCTCGCGGTTCCTTCGAATGTTTCGCTCCTTCCGGTGGCCTCTGCGTCCACCTCTGTTGCTGCTTAATTCCACGCTATGAGCGCAGGGGAACATACTCGCGCGGGTAATGCCATGGGTCGTGCGCGTGCAGGCCTCTTCGCTGGTGCACTTGCATGTATTGCCAAACAAGGCGTAAAAGCCACATCAATGATTGAAATTGCCGATGAGGGCAAGATTGCACGAGCCACTCTTTATAACCATTTCCGATCTAAGCAAGAACTCTTGCGCGCATTGATCTCGGAGGAAGTCTCCCGAGGAATCGCTTCGGCTGAGAAAGCTGAAGATCTCCCTGGTGCGATGAGCGCACTGCTCACGTTTATCGCCACTCATGATGCGCTTCGATTTATTGCGACATCAGAACCCACGGTATTTGGACGATTGCTGGCTGCTACCTCTGACCCTTTATGGGTCACTTTTCGTGAAGAGTGCGACCGGCTCTTTGAAAAGTATGGTGTGAGTAGCGCCATGCAACGTGACATGCTCACCAGAGTTCTGGTTTCGAGTGTGATCATCCCCGTAGCAGATGTTGATGCGTTAGTGGCTAGTGCGCTCGCGAAGAGTTCGCGTGCCGGAGCTACCCTCTTTTGATGGAGCACCCTCATATGAAGAAGAATTCTGATGCGACTCACTGAATTCTGGCGACGCATGGATGAGTATTTAGGGGCGCAATGGTCACGCTCTTTTGCCGCCGATGTCGTGCTCTCAGAATTGCAAGGGCGCACTATCGACCAGGCGCTGGCCCAAGGCGAGGATGCTAAAGAGGTCTGGCGAGCGCTCTGCCGCCATGACCCAAGGGTCCCGGCGCACCTCCGCTAGAGAGGAGACTTGCTCTCTCTTTGGGCGTGTCGGATCGCGTTCGAACAAATGTTCGTATAACCTCATCCACAGATAGGTGAGCAGGCAAAGCCCTCCACAACCCGCTTGCAAGAGCGGATCGTGTCAGTGCCTCCCGCTACCGTCGCCGAGATAGCCCACTCCCCACTGGAGCGGGTCCAGAGCTTGAGAGGTAGAGAGATGGCACCCAGTACTCCAGATCGCAGCAAGGCCCTAGAGAGCGCACTTGCACAAATTGAACGCCAATTCGGTAAGGGCTCCATCATGAAGATGGGCGAAGAGGGGCGCGCACCGGTGGAGGTCATTCCCTCTGGTTCTATCGCACTTGATCTTGCCCTCGGCATCGGTGGTTTTCCCCGTGGCCGCGTCGTTGAGATTTATGGCCCAGAGTCTTCTGGTAAGACCACGGTCGCCTTGCATGCCATTGCTAATGCGCAGAAGGCTGGCGGTATCGCGGCTTTCATCGATGCTGAGCATGCACTCGATCCTGAGTATGCAAAGAAGTTGGGCGTCGATATCGATGCGCTTCTCGTCTCGCAACCAGATACTGGTGAGCAAGCCCTCGAGATCATGGATATGTTGATTCGCTCTGGTGCGCTCGACATTGTGGTGATCGACTCAGTGGCAGCTCTCGTGCCACGCGCAGAGATTGAAGGCGAAATGGGCGATAGCCACGTCGGCCTGCAGGCTCGATTGATGAGTCAGGCGCTTCGCAAGATCACTGGCGCATTGGCCCAATCAAAAACAACCGCAGTCTTTATTAATCAGTTGCGTGAAAAGATCGGCGTTTTCTTCGGCTCTCCGGAAACCACTACAGGTGGCAAAGCGCTTAAGTTCTACGCATCCATTCGTCTTGATGTCCGTCGCATCGAAACTCTGAAAGATGGCCAAGATGCAGTCGGTAACCGTACTCGCGTCAAGGTTGTAAAAAATAAGATGGCCCCGCCATTTAAGCAAGCTGAATTCGACATCCTCTATGGTCACGGTATCTCACGCGAAGGTTCACTGATCGATCTCGGTGTTGACGAAGGCTTCGTAAAGAAGTCAGGGTCTTGGTACACCTATGAAGGTGATCAACTCGGTCAAGGTAAAGAGAACGCTCGGACCTTCCTTATCGACAATCCTGATCTAGCAAACGAGATCGAGAAGAAGATCAAAGAGCAAATGGGAATCGGAGTGCGCGCGGTTGCTCCGGCAGCAGTTATCTCCGAGGACGCACTTCCGGTTGTAGATTTCTAACCTGAAATCACTTTTCTCGCCGATGGAAGAGGTACTCGAGGAGCCTGGCATAGCGCTGGGCTCCTCTCTCTTTTTGGAAGAGCGTGGCGATCGTGAGCGCAACGAAGAGGAGTTTCAGGCCCTTGCTCGGCGGATGGCGCTGGATCGATTGGCACGGAGGTCGCATAGTTGTGGAGAGTTACGCGCTGCTTTTGCAAAGCGTGCAATTCCAACCGAGATAGGCGAAGAACTTATCATGGCGCTCACTCGAAGTAATTTACTCGATGATGGCGAGTTCGCTCGTGCGTGGAGAGATTCTCGGATGCGATCGCGGGGTCTGGCACCACGAGTGATAGCACGTGAACTTCGTGAAAAAGGTATCGATCCCGATCTCATTCTGGAAGTGATTTCAGAGGTCTCTTCGGAGAGCGAAGAATCCGCTCTACAGGATTTGCTTGCAAAGAAAGTGCGATCGTTGCGCCCCGGGGATAGGAAGAAGCAGGAGCGAGCACTCCTCGGATTCCTTATGCGAAAGGGCCATCGCGGCGATCGTGCTGGAGTGGCAGTTCGCGCCGCCCTCCAAGAGTTCTACGAAGTGAAATAGCGAGAGGCTGCCGTTTCCCGACAGCCTCTCGCCCTCCTTCTCCCCACAGGGGAGATTCCGTAGGGAGTTAGATCTGTGCGTCTGCAGGTGTTTTACGTAGATGCGCAAATCCAAGGAGCGTGAGGAGGAGCATCACGACACCAGCGGCAAATGCGAAGTATGCCGAGATGAGTGCGATCTGCCCTACTTGCCAGAAAGCAAATGAAGTGAGGAGGAGGCCACGGAGAGTTTCTCCTCGGAAGAGGGTCTGCACTTTTTTGTCGAGAACGTCGGCTTCTACCTGTGATTGTTCTGCAGCTGCAATGAGATCCATATCATCAGGCGAAGCTTCGGCAGCCAGAGCAGCTTGACCAGCCTTGGAAATGGCGTCTAGTGCGTCGGAACTAGTCTCTGCGTAATTCTTTCCGCCATTGATGCCTTTGAGGTGAGCAGCAATGTAGAAGTTTGCGTAATCCTTCGCTTGTTGACCTGTAGTCATCTGTAGACCGGCGTATTTTTGAAGCTCGGGGAATTTCTTGGCGTCAAAGCCAGGAGATCCGGCCTCCGGAAAGAAAACGTTCTGATCTTTCAATTGTGAATTTACTTGGCTATTTGCGAAGTTGGCGCCCCAGAGGAGCATGCCCCCAGCCACAATAAGCACTACCGAAAGCATCGCCCCTGCGGCGGAAAGTAAGCGGTCAAATGTCTTTCTTTTCATCTTCTTCTCCCTAGTCCGAGATTGTGTGGACGGCTACTACATTAGAAGGAGTTGATTTTCCTTCAAGTAATAATCATCAAGTTGCAGCGTGATCTAGCAGACTCTCCTCAGGATGAATGGAACATAAATTTCTTTTTTGATCCTGGACTCGTAGACTGGAGCTATGGCATTCGATAGACGCACATATCTTGTGAGAACTTTCGGTTGCCAAATGAATGCGCATGACTCTGAGCGCCTGGCTGGCCTCCTTGAAGAGGCGGGGTTTCAAGCCCAAAAACCGGAGAGCGCATTAGCCGATGTGATGGTCTTTAACACTTGTGCGGTGCGCGAAAATGCGGATCAGAAACTGTATGGAACTCTAGGAATGCTCGCTGCCGAAAAATTGAATCATCCAACGATGCAGATTGCCGTCGGTGGTTGTTTGGCCCAAAAGGATCGTGGCGAAATATTGCGCCGAGCGCCGTGGGTGGATGTGGTTTTCGGTACTCATAATGTCGGCTCACTGCCATTGCTTTTGGAAAGAGCTCGCATACAGCGCGAGTCACAACTTGAGATTGTTGAATCGCTGGAGATTTTTCCCTCGACGCTTCCTTCAAAACGAGACTCATTGCACTCGGCCTGGGTCTCAATATCTGTGGGTTGTAATAACACGTGCACTTTCTGCATTGTTCCGGCATTGCGTGGCGTGGAGAAAGATCGAGATAAGAAGGAGATTCTTGATGAAGTGCGCGCCTTGGTTGCAGATGGCGTTAACGAAATTACTCTCCTGGGCCAGAACGTAAATGCGTACGGCGTTGAACTTGGCGTGCGCGGCGCCTTTGCCGACCTCCTACGCGCTTGTGGTGAAGTGGAAGGGCTAGAGAGGGTTCGATTTACCAGCCCTCATCCGCGCGATTTCACAGACGATGTCATAGCCGCAATGGCAGAGACACATAATGTGATGCCACATCTGCATATGCCGCTTCAATCTGGTTCTGATGCCATTCTTAAATCGATGCGACGCTCGTATCGAGCTGATCGCTACCTAGGGATAGTTGAAAAGGTACGCGATGCACTTCCGCTGGCCAGCATTACTACAGACATCATTGTCGGATTCCCAGGGGAGAGTGAAGCGGACTTTCAGCAGACCCTCGATCTGATTGCACAGGCGAAGTTCGAGATGGCCTTTACCTTCAAATATTCAAAACGTCCGGGTACTGCTGCTGCAGAGATGGATAATCAAATACCTGAGGATGTGGTGGCGGAGCGATATGTGCGCCTTCATGCATTTACTGAGGAGATTGCTTGGCAACAGAAGAAAGCACAAGTCGGCCGTGAGGTTGAAGTCTTGGTATCTGATATGCCAGGACGAAAAGACGACGCAACGTTGCGACAGAGTGGACGTGCCAGAGATTTCAACCTCGTGCACTTCGTCTCTGAGGAACGTCTCCGTCCGGGAGATATTGCAACAGTGACAGTAACTCAAGCCGCGCCTCATCATTTAGTAGCTGAGAATCCTCCGAACGCGGTGAGGCGCACTCGATCGGGTGATGTCTGGGAGAGCGCCCAGGCTTCGACTGAAACTCGTACTTTTCTTTCACTCACTCCAAGGCCCTAACCATGTTGATTTTTCTTGTAGGTCCCACGGCGGTCGGAAAGAGTGACGCCGCACTCGATCTGGCTGAGGAAATTGGCGCAGAAATTGTCAACGCAGATGCCCTTCAGCTATATCGTGGAATGGATATTGGGACTGCGAAGCTTTCGCTTTCGCAACGTCGGGGGATTCCTCATCACATGATCGACGTGCTCGATGTTGTCGAAGAAGCGAGCGTTGCCGTCTATCAACGAAAAGTTCATGAGCTCATCGCCAGTAAAGATGGCGCGCCACTGATAGTCGTGGGCGGCTCGGGACTCTACATTTCGTCGCTCTTACAAGAGTTACGTTTTCCTGAAAACGATCCGGAAGTGCGGGCCAAGATTGAAGCCCGGGCCGAGCAAATTGGTGGGGCTGCACTTCATCAAGAGCTGAGCGAGAAAGATCCAATGGCGGCTCTGGCGATCTTGCCGGGAAATGTGCGCAGAGTAGTGCGCGCCCTTGAAGTTATCGAGATAACTGGAGAGCCCTTTACGGCAAATCTGCCACGCGATGGAGCCACTCCATATCCGCAAGCAATTCGAGTGGGCCTGCTCTCTCCCCGTGAACTTCTTGATGCGCGTATTGCCATCCGAGTTGAGGAGATGTGGGAGAACGGATTTGAAGATGAGGTTGTAGATCTGGAGTCACGCGGTTTGCGAGAGGGCAAGACGGCTCGAGCTGCACTGGGTTATGCACAGATCCTCGATGCCAAAGATCGAGGTGAGAGCAGTGATTACGCGAAAGCGTCGACCATCATCTCCACTCGTAAGTTTGCTCGCCGCCAAGAGAGCTGGTTTCGGCGGGACGAAAAGATCGAATGGATTCCAGCGGGAACTCACATGCAATGGTGGAGTACGCGGAGCAAGTAAGGGCTAGCCTGTTGAGGTGAAGCGATTCCTACCACGTAAGAGTGATTTTGAATTGCGGTCGTGGCGGGAAGATTTATTAGCCGGAATCGCCGTCGGGGTGGTTGCGCTCCCACTTGCTCTCGCTTTTGGAATCACCACTGGCATGAGTGCAGGTGCAGGTCTCATCACAGCAATTGTGGCAGGGTTCTTAGCGGCGATCTTTGGCGGTTCCCGATTCCAGGTGAGCGGTCCCACAGGTGCGATGACAGTAGTTCTCGTACCCATCGTCACTCAATACGGTGCAAGCGCTGTTCCTG
>WLIL01000070.1 GCA_009702245.1 Actinomycetota bacterium | reverse complement strand
CTAAAGTCTCGGAAACCTATAACTGGGTACATGAAGGCAATAGTGGAATACAGAATTTATCCACAAAGGAGATTGCAGAAGAATTTGTGAAAGCAGGTGAAAATGATGTTGACTTCACAGGTGCCGAGGTTGCACTCTTTGTTTTCCCTCAACAGATTAAATCAATTCAAGACTCTCTGGGCAATTATATTTGGAGCATAAATACAAAAACTTTAAATGATCATAAGATGTTGGTTTTGACTACGAGCTCATGGTTTTACAATCCAAAGAACGACCAGGTTCTTTGGGGTTGGCTGACTCATGAGATCCTTCATTATTTAGGCATTGCAGGACATTCACCTCGTAATCCATATTTATTCGGGTTGGAAGAAAATCAAGGGGGAATATCGTTAGCTTTAAATGGCTGGGACTCTCTCATTCTTGATTGGCTAAAACCTGCAGATATTTATTGCGTTGATAAGAAGAATTTAAAATCGGTAGATATGACATTGGTGCCACTCGAACGTGAACAACAAGGTATTCGCTCCGCGATGATTCGATTAAGCGAAACGAGAGTATTAGTAGTTGAATCGCATAGACCAGAAAAATGGTCACACGGAATGCTTCCAGATTTTCAAGGTGTAATGGTTTACATAGTTGATACGAGTAATGACACAGATCGAACAGGCGAGATGATAGACGGGGGAAATGGTGATGATGGTTCTGGCAAGATTTGGACGAAAACCGCTTACTATTTAACAATTCCTGGAGTCAATCATCCTGATTATTTCAAACCCTCCTCAGATACATCTTGGGGGCAAAAGTTTTCTCAAAATATTGTCATGCTGCAGGGCGAATTCTTACTATACGACGGAGTAAAAATCTCCTTGGTTAAGGCTGGAAAGAACGACACAATTAGGATCGAGAAAGCAGGGTAGCCTCTTCTCCTTTTGAATAAAGGAGTCAAGAGATCAAATACTGGATATAAAGGTTTGGCAGATACATCCACTATTCAAGGGTTTGAATCACATCCAAGGTTTGGATATGGAACTCGGATTTACCTACACAAGTGGGTTGTGAGGGACTCGAACTCCAAATAGCTGAAGCTATTTCTGCCCAAGTTTCGCCCAAGTATTCAGGAGAAGGGGCCTCCTTTCGGGACTCTTATATGGAACTAATGAGCGTAAAACTACTCTTAGAGAGCTAACATATGCCTCGAAGGTGCACTGCTAATGCGGTTTGGGCCTCAAGCCCATCGCGAGTTCAAATCTCGCCGCCTCCGCCATCAAGGCATTGAACCTGCCACCTAGGCGTAGTCAATGTCGCGTAAAAGTTAAGAAATAAGTCAAGAGGAACCCAGGGTATTTTCCTTGAGGTTCCTCTTCACTTTTGTACCGAGATAACTAAATACGAAAACTATTTACTAAATTTGGGTAAATTGATATTGAACTGAATTGAAATGATCCGTGTGGCAATCACAACAGTGCCTCCAATGAGCGCAGCTACAGTATTGATGACATGGAATTGATAGAGGGCTACAAAAACAATTGCTCCGACAAGCGACGAGGTGCCGATGGTTTCGCGGTGGAGTAAGACAGGCTCCAACTGACAGAGCACATCACGTAACAGCCCCCCAGTCACAGCAGTAATTACACCAAGAATGATCGCGGCATACCAACCGACATTTTGCTCAAAAGCAAGTTGAGCTCCGGAGACTGTGGCTACTGCTAAACCCAAAGTGTCCATGATGATAAGGGTTCTGCCGATATGAGTTACGCGCCGGAATACCAACGTGATGATGACTGCCGCAATGACGGCAACGGAAATCCACGGATCAACTACCCATATAGGTTTAAGTCCAAGAAAAACATTTCTCAAAGTTCCACCGGAAACAGAGGCGATCGCTGCAATAAATGCGATCCCGCCGTAATCCAAACCCTTATCTGCTGCAACACGTGCCCCCACAAGCGCAAACACGAATGTAGAAAGTAGATCTAGTAGATATAACAAGGTCATGGATTAATCATAAGGATACTCGCGTATAACTGCTACATAAGAATAGCTATGAAGATACTTTCTCCACTTTGACGATGTCTCCAAAACCTCCACTTGCGATAATGCTAATCCGTACGCCATCGACAACAACGTACTCTCCATTCTTTAACGGAGCATCAGCGAAATCAACGGTGTTGAGACCT
The DNA here is from genome assembly GCA_009702245.1 of Actinomycetota bacterium. GTDB lineage: Bacteria > Actinomycetota > Actinomycetes > Nanopelagicales > Nanopelagicaceae. The sequence continues at coordinate 5,740 of WLIL01000070.1, read as the reverse complement.
CTAGTAGGTGGCTGCACATATTGACCTTCTCCATGTTCGGTCTTTGTCAGATCTACCGTGTAAACCAGAGCACCTAACGAATTCTTTGCCAACTTGTAGTTATAACCTCCACGACGTATTGATTCGATCACGATTACCTTGGTCTTGGAGAGCGGTACCACCACAAGTTTCTCAACCGCACCCTTAGCTGCAGATGGAGTTAAGTAATGAGTGGAGGTGATGTTGGGAGAGACACAGCGCACTTGGCTATCACTGAAGAATCCGGAGAGATACTTATCCCAACCTAAGAGATCGGTGAGTCCACCGCCAGACATCATTCCCCAAAACCCCATGTAATCTCCATGATCACCGAGGTCGAGCGCCCCATGGTGCATCTCGTGTAACCACATAGTGGGCGTCAAAATTGAATGATTAACGTGCCAGTTTTCACTTAAATTATTGGGTGCCGAAGTGAAGAAGCGATTAATCATGCCTTCATTGCTTTGCACTGGACCACCCCAAGGTTGCGAACCGAGGAGACTTTCGGGTGTAGTCGGTGGGACCACAATGATCACCATATCTACGCCACTGAAATTCACTTCTGGATCGGCAGCAGCAATCGCGTCGATAAAGAATTGCGATCCACCCGCGACGGGTTTCCCGTGGAGATTGATTCCTTCATAACTTGAGAGGCTACGCGCGATCTTAAAGTATTTATCTGGTACTCGTACTTCAACACTTGAACCATTGTCGGAGTTGTTCTGCGTCCACTCTTTAATAAAATCAAAATACTGACCAAAATCTTGCTTTGGTGTTGTTGAAGTGGGCGCGTCTGGCGTCTGAATCGCAACTACTTGATACTTAGTGTTGGGTCCCGGATGACGACGTGCCTCAAAATCACGCACTTCCTGTGCATTGTTTGGATTAGGGAAACCAAGGATGGGGTAGTTATTGAACTGCTCGATCTTGCACGTATTAATCGGCAGCAGATCGCTACGGGGAGTCAACTCGACAACCGCGAAATCCTTGGTGACTTTGAGTGGTTCGTAACGAAATGGGGTGGCGCACTGCCTCTTCTTGAGGAGAAAGTCCTGTGTTGCCTTCCACTCACTCGGTACCTCTGGATCAGCGGCGCAGAGATTCACAAACTCAAAGGCCACAGGAGTGGGAGTAGGTGTGGGAGTAGGTGTGGAAGTAGGCGTCGCACTCGGTGTGGGAGTAGGCGTCGCACTTGGTGTGGGAGCGGCTACTGGAGTGCGGGTAGGTACCGGTTTGGGGAGGGCGACTCCCTTATTCCACACAAACTTCTTTCCACTCTTGATGCAGGTGAACTTCGTACTTCCAGATACCGAGACTTGCCCCACCTTGGTGCAGGTCGCTCCAGGCTTGACCACAGCTGCAGCAGTGGTTACCCCGGTGATTAAGGCAATGGAAAGCGGGAGAGCAATCAGCACGCGGCGCATAGTCTGAGAGTATCGAAGGGTTAGGCGACGTGTCGGTGAATCGAAGTGGAATCGGTTGCTCGATGTATCGCATCGAGTACCTCTTGAATGGCTCGAAGCGAGTGTCCACTCACAAAAGTGTCGACGTATGGAAGCGCCGCAGACATTCCACGTACCAACGGTTCGTAATTACTCGATGCTTTGCGCGGATTGACCCAAATAATGTGATGAGCTAGTCGTGAGAGACGCGACATGGCCTGCTCGATGTAGAGCGGATCATCGATCTCCCAACCATCGGAGACGATCACCACCACAGCACCACGAGCTACTCCTCGTTGTCCATGATCACGCACGAACGCGAGCAATGCTTTCCCGATACGAGTGCCGCCCGACCAGTCGGGGGTATTCTCTGCAACCTTTTTATAGGCCTGATCGGGTTTACCTTGCCCAATAAAGCGTGTGAGCCTTGTTAAGCGAGTAGCGAAAACAAATGCTTCTGCATGCAGCGCAAGAACTGCTCCGCGCATTAAGTGCATATACACACGCGCATAAGGTTCCATCGACCCAGAAACATCTGCAATGAGCACTACGCGACGAGGTCGCAATTTCGGTTTCTTCATCTCTAAAAGAATGGGATCTCCACCCGTTGCTCGAGATTTACGAAGCGTGGTACGCATATCAAGTTCATTACCGTGATTACTACGTGCACTCCGTCTACTCGCACGTCGAGGAGGAACTAGAGGGAGTTTAGCTACGAGTGCGGCGATAAGATTGAGCTCATCTTGCGAACATTCAGCAAAACTACGTTCGCGCAGCAATTCTATTTCACTGACCGCCGCGAGTATCGATGGATCTTCGCCAGCTTCGCTTTCGTCCAAAAGTTCTCCGGGTGTTGCAGAGCTGCCAGCGGAATCATCCCCCTCTTTGCGATCACCAGAACCTGTAGCAGCAGGTTGGCTCTCGTCTGCATGCTTGGAATTCATTGATACCGGTTTCTGGCTCTTACGCAAGTACTCGTCGAAGTTGATGATGCCGCGAAAAACTTGGTTAAAGACTTTGTCGTATATCTCGATTTGTTCGCGATCACTCACAAGCGTTATGCGGCCTATCCAATAAAGCTCATCGAGTGTGCCAGGTGCGATATCAACCACTGATGCGGCAAAGCGCGCTTGGCGTTCGGGGGTGGCTGGAATTCCTGATCGGTGTAGTACTTCACCGAGCGAGGCGGCGATAGCGGCTAAATCAGCCACCAACAACCCACTTAAAGCCCTTCTCCTGGGCCACTTCATAATCTTCACGATACTTAAGGACGCTCCCTAAAGTGTTTTTCAGATTCTCACTCGTTAACTCCGTGAGTCCAAGAATCGCAGCAGCCTTAACCCAATCAATCGCCTCAGCAATGCCTGGTGGTTTTTGCACATCGAGTGTGCGAAGTCGCGCAACCGATTCAGCTACTTGTGCCGTGAGTTGCGCACTCGCACCTGGAACACGCGAGCGCACAATTTCAGTTGCCTGCTCCACATTTGGATAATCAATCCAGTGATATACACATCGACGCTTCAATGCATCGTGTAGGTCGCGGGTGCGATTGGAGGTAAGAATAACGATGGGTGGAATTTTCGCGTGAATAGTGCCGAGCTCCGGAATGGTTACCGAACCTTCGGCGAGTAACTCGAGGAGAAAAGCTTCAAATTCCTCATCCGCGCGATCGACTTCGTCGATAAGTAAGACAGCCGGTGCTGGGCCTTCGTGTTCGATAGCACGGAGCAGTGGGCGCTCTAATAAATACTCACGGGTGAAGAGTGAATCTTCAGTGAGCGATTTATTTTCGGCTTCCGCTACGCGGATTCCCAAGAGTTGGCGCGGGTAATTCCATTCATACAAAGCTTCAGATGCGTTGATGCCTTCATAACATTGCAGGCGAAGAAGGGGAGTGTTCAGAATATCGGCTAACGTTTTGGCGGCTTGGGTCTTGCCAACTCCCGCTTCACCTTCGAGCAAAAGTGGCTGAGGTAACTTCATTGCGATATAGAGCGCGGTAGCTAAACCTTGGTCTGCGATATATCCGTGTGCGTTGAGCGCCGCTTGTAGAGCCTCGGTGCTATCGATATGTGCCAGGCTCATTATGAACGCGCAAAGGCCGTGGGATTCGCAGAATATGCCTTCAGGCAACCAGATGCGCAAAACCAGACTGTTTCTCCGTCAAAATCTGCATGAATAGATTCCGGCAGCATCAGCACGGTCATGTTGCACACAGGGTCAATCGCACTTTCGCATACCGGCGTAGCCTTCTCTTCAGTAGATTGACGTGCGCGGGCTTGCACCATCTCTGCAAGAATTGAAATCGCAATCGCTTCGGGAGTGCGCGCGCCAATGTCTAATCCAGCAGGTGAGAAAATCGAGGCCTTTTGATCGTCGTTAAGATCTAACATTTGAATCACGCCGGCACCACGTTTCCTGCTGGCAATCAATCCCACATAAGGAACACCTGCACGCATGGCAGCTTCTAACATCATGGCCTCGTCATCGCGCCCGTGTGATGCAACAACAATTGCGAATGCGTCAGCAAGATTCATATCTTGTTGCCACTCTTGAATAGCAAAACCCGATGCATTACCTAGCTTGATGAGAGCGCTACCGATGGGACTATCTCCAAAGACGGCTACGAGTGGAGCAGGCATGACGGACTCTAAGAAAATTTCCAACGTTCCTCCTGAGAGACACGCATTGTGAACTGTCTTCTTGCCACTCTGATCTATCTCTGGATGTGGTGCGATTCGAAGGAGCATCGAGTTCCCGCCCTGTAAGAGCGTGAGGCTTTCGGAGCGCACCGTTGATTCAGCACAGGAGCCACCCACGAATCCTTCGATAGTGCCATCTGCGAGAATCACCGCTTCATCGCCCGGCTTAGCTGAAGTCGGTTTCTCAGCGAGCACTACGCGCGCCATCACAAAGGGCGTGCGGCTACGCGTGAGGTCAGCAACGCGTTCGGCGAACTTCGACATCGGGTCTCCCATGCTCTTTGAAGAATTATCCGCCAGATTTCTCTCCATGCCTAATGATCCCGCTAAGGCTCCGATTTGAGCGTGAAATCTGAGTATTTAACTACCTGCTGGCTTGGCACGCCCAACTATTTACCCAGCTATCGACCGAGCTATTTGCTGAGCTATTTGCTGAGGCGCGACTTGAGCCCATCGAGTTCGGTCCAGAGCACGGTAGGCATCTTGTCGCCTACCTTGTTAAACCACTCTTCGATCAAAGGAAGCTCAGCGGCCCACTCGTCGTGGTCGACATTGAGCGCTTGCTCAAGTTCGTCACGGGTGAGACCAAGACCCTCAACATCGAGTGATTCGATGGTGGGTGCATGACCAATGGGTGTCTCGATTGCGGCTGCGGTGCCCTCGATGCGTTCGATCGCCCACTTAAGAACGCGTGAGTTCTCGCCGAATCCAGGCCAGAGGAAGCCACCATCGCGACCGCGACGGAACCAGTTCACGTAGAAAATCTTCGGCAACTTGGAAGCATCGTGTGACTTACCCACATTGACCCAGTGATTGAAGTAATCGCCGACGTGGTAGCCAATGAAGGGAAGCATGGCGAATGGATCGCGACGTACCACGCCAAGTTCACCAGTTGCTGCTGCAGTAGTTTCAGAAGAGAGCGTTGCTCCCATGAACACACCATGGTTCCAATCACGTGCTTCCACTACTAATGGAATGGTGGTCTTACGACGACCACCGAAGAAGATTGCCGAAATCGGAACGCCGTTGGGGTCTTCCCACTCTGGAGCGATGATGGGGCATTGCGATGCTGGAGTGCAGAAGCGTGAGTTTGCGTGTGATGAAACTTCACCGCTCTCTGGTGTCCAATCGCGGCGCTTCCAATCGGTGAGGTGTGCTGGTGGTTCGTCGGTCATACCTTCCCACCAGATGTCACCATCATCGGTGAGTGCGACGTTTGTGAAAATAGAGTTGCCGTGTTCGATGGTGCGCATTGCGTTGGCATTCGTCTTCCAACCAGTACCTGGTGCTACACCGAAGAAACCATATTCAGGATTGAGTGCGTAGAGGCGACCATCTTCTCCGAAGCGCATCCAAGCGATGTCATCGCCGAGAGTCTCTACTTTCCAACCAGGAATGGTGGGTTCGAGCATGGCGAGGTTTGTCTTACCGCACGCTGATGGGAATGCAGCCGCGATGTACTTCGAATTTCCATTGGGTGGCGTGAGCTTAAGAATAAGCATGTGCTCTGCAAGCCAACCCTCGTCGCGACCCATCACAGATGCGATACGAAGTGAGTAGCACTTCTTTCCGAGGAGT
>WLIL01000007.1 GCA_009702245.1 Actinomycetota bacterium | reverse complement strand
CGCACGCGCGCGGAGAATCGCGCAGCACTCATCGGCTACCTCCCCGCTGGATTTCCCAACCAAGAGATGTCGATCAAAGTCATTAAGGCGATGATCGAAGGCGGAGTGGACGCCGTCGAAATCGGTTTTCCATATAGCGATCCAGTTATGGATGGGCCCATCATTCAAGAAGCTGCCGAAACTGCCCGTGCCGCAGGTATCACTATGAAGAAGACACTCGAAGTGGTGCGTGAAGTAGCAACTACAGGCGCACCTACTTTGATGATGACCTACTGGAATCCGATCGATCGTTACGGCGTGGAGCGATACGCAGAAGATTTTCATGCTGCTGGCATGGAAGGCGTCATCACCCCTGACCTCACGATTGAAGAGGCAGACGAGTGGCTTGGCTTAACCGATCGACTTGGTATGCACCCCATCTTCGTAGTTGCACCTAGTACTGCCGACGAACGTTTGAAACTAGTAGCCGAAAGGTGCAGCGGATTTATCTATGCCGCCAGCACAATGGGCGTCACTGGCGCGCGGACAACAGTATCTTCGGCGGCCAGTACTCTTGTTGAGCGTCTCCGCAAAATTACTGATACTCCAGTCTGTGTAGGGCTCGGAGTTTCTAATGGCGAACAAGCAGCCGAAGTTGCCAAATACGCTGATGGTGTCATCGTTGGCTCCGCCTTTGTGAAAGCGGTACTTGCAAATCCTGAAGATCCACTACCAGGGGTGCGCGCCGTTGCCGAGGACCTCGCCCGCGGAGTTCGTAACCGCTAAGCGACTTCCTTAGCTAACGCCCTTGAAAGTATCGGTACCGCATCAGCCCAACTCATCCCAAACGTTTCTGCGAATACTGTTTCAAAATTCTTTCCACCAGCAACGTCTTTATACATCTGCATAATGACATCTGGACCCTTGATGGCTGAAAAGATTTCGCTGACTAAGAAACCTACGTCGTAAATTCGCCATTGCGGATACGTTTCCCACGGCGCCCATGACGGGGATGTTGATGGTCCTAGGTAGGCGTTAAACCATGCTTCGCTGTATGTAGCGTTGTGGATGAGCTCGCCGGTATCACGCTGACGCTCCGCAAGATAAGCGTCGTAGGAGGCGTAATAAACTGCAGCGGCTTGCGAGAACTCAGCCCCACCCTCCAATAACCATCTCGGCAGGTTCCAATAGTTGTAGGCAGTTCCTCGCATCTGAATTTGTTGAATAGTGTGGCTGTACTCGTGCGCTTCTAAGGTGCCACTCGAATGGTTCGGATCACTCTTTCCCCATGGGCTTACTGTGCTCAGAATAATTCCATCGCCGGCAGCGTTCACCCAACTGCTGGCACCCCAGCAAGTACTTTCCGTTTGGCAATTATTTCTTGCTGCGCTATCCCCTGTCGCCAAACCAGTTTGCAGCGCTGCGTACTGCGCCTGCGCCCAATCAATGTCTTGATAGCCGTAATAGATGAGATAGAGATGTGCGACTTGATTGAACCCGGCGTACAGGCGCGATGCTAAATCAATTCCCACGCGCGGAGTCGGATTGTCTAATGTGGAATTAGGGCCAATCAGCGTGGTCACTGTACCGACCGTTGCAGTAGATGTCCCCACCTTGGCTTTGCTCTTGGTCCATGCTGCAAGTGCCACCGCAGATGTGCTCGCAGTGAGGGCGGCATCCAGGCTCGCAAGTGAAGTAATAGTGACTGCCGCTGGAGCCTCGAGTGAAATTTGGATTTCGTCGTTGGCGCCGGTACTCACCAATGTCACTCTAATTCCCGCGTAAGTAAATGACTTTCCAGCTGTCTTCAGAAGCAATTGCTCCACCGGGACATTGCCTCCAGTCACAAGGGTGGGATACCAAGAGTCTGCAGTTCTGCCATCAGCACGGAGATAAACCGCAAACCTGCGTACGTCATCTCCCCTACCTTCGCCGGTTCTGTCATTTTCGATACTGGTGTCGACGAGGTAAGCAGTCACTCCACCAAAACCGTCATACCAACCGGTGCCCCACTTGTCTTTGCGATGCGATTCAATAACGAGCGCTTGATGATCATTCAGAGTGATCATCGCTGCTCGCGGTCCCACCTGTTCGCGCTCAGCCGGAACCAAGGTGACTTTCGTTGGGGTAATGCGTTCTTTTGATACGCAGTACACATCCCCTGGGTTGAGCCATCCGGAGATCAGTGCATCCCACGTCGATAGTGTTGAAGATTTTCCTGATTGATTTCCCATGATGTTCAAGTCGACATACCCAAAGGGGGCATGACCCTCAAGACCATACGAATGCAGCACTTCATGTATCCACCACGACCAGATTGGAAGGTTATTTGCATAGATGTACGCCCCTGGCGCAAAGAAACTAAATTGCTGAGCCCCTTGATTCGTTTGCCATACGCGTCCACGTAAGGTGAATTCAGTTTCTATGGCGCGCGTAGCCGAAGGCAACAAGAAGAAGACGGCGCCCACCCCGGTGAAGTCGTAATACGCCTTCGCTGCATTGATGAGTTGAGTTCCCATCTCCGTATCAGTTTGCGCCTGCGGAGTACTCTGCCCGGCATACCCACCTGATGGCGGGTGCGCCCAGTTGTATTGCGTTGATGGTTTAGGAGCACGTATCCATTCGTTTCGTACTTGCCATTGGAATTTCAATTTGTCGTTCGTGTAGTACTTCAGCCATGCGTTCACATTGTCGATCTGTGATTGGCCCACATCCAGTGGTTTTCCACTTCCCGGTACATCCGAAAAATCAATGGGGATAAAGGCGACCTTAGTGGTGCCGATTAACTGGAGATTTGGTTCGGTGGAGAAATTAGAGGCGGGATAGGCCACTGCTCCAGTAAATGGCTGAGAACTCGCGACTCGATGATCCGTGAGTTGGCAGGTGGAGAGAGGATCTCCCGTCACGCTAGCAATCGCCGGATAAGTGGTGGCCAGTGCCGGTGCAGGCGCGGGTGCAGGGGCTGGGGCTGGTGCAGGCGCGGGTCCAGGGGCTGGGGCTGGTGCAGGTGCCGGAGCTGGAGCTGGTAGAGATATTGGAGTGGGCGTAAGGGTCGGCGCGGGAGTGGGCACCACCGTTGAACTTTCCGAAGGCTTCGGAGGAATAGCGCATCCCGCGGATGTTGCTGTCGCACAGAGCGAGGGAAGAGGTGTCGGCGTAGGAAGAGGCGTGGGTGCAGGTGTTGGTGTGGTTGTTGGTGTGGGTGTCGGCTTAGGTAGTGGCGCGGGTGTCAGCTTAGGTATTGGCGCCTTCTTGACCATTTGCCAGAGCTTCTTCTTTCCCACCTGTGCGCAGATGAGTTGTTGACCCTTCACAGTAGTTTTCTGACCAATTTTGGCGCAGGTCGCTCCAGCCTTAACAGTTGCGGCAGAGACCGGGGTTGAGAGCGAAAGTGCGAGTGCTGCCGCTATGAGAACCCGCAGAGTACGCACCTGAACAAATTACCACTCAAATGAAAGTAACTGTGAGTTACCCGTTGCAAAATATCTCTGCACTTCAGACGCCCGTACTTCCTCCCCTGTGTATACGGACATTCCTTGCCCCTATCTCTTGACCACGCTTCGCCCATGGAGCAATTTCCCAGTATGAAATCGCGGCAACTTCTAAGAATCCTTCAACGGGATCCACTCAATTATGTAGAGGTACACCAACGAAGGCGCGGATCTCATCGACTACTCAGAGCGACAGGAAGAAAAGACGTGGTGTTTTCGTTTCACGATCGCATTACAGTACCTCCTAGATTTGTGAGGAGTCTTCTAGTAACCGACATCGGCCTATCCGAGAGAGAGGCGATTCAATTGTTAAGGAGGAACGTATGAATGAATCAAAGATAGAGAGAGCAACGATCACATATTCCCTTGAAGATGGGGTGTGGTGGGCTACAAATTCGGGCGGGTTTGGACTCATCGCCGCGCACGAAGATAAAGAGCAATTACGCGAGAACGTGCGCATTGCAATTGCAGACTGCTTTGGTGAAGAAGTCGAAATTTCCGAAGTCTTCGAGAATCACGCCCCAAAGAACCAATTAACTCACTAGACGAGCGAGGCGATTGCCTTCTCGATTATTTCCAGCGCTTCTCGAAGCAAGTGCTCCGGCATCACGAGTGGTGGAAGGAAGCGAAGTACGTTTCCGTACGTACCCGCAGAGAGCACGAGAACACCTTCCGCGGTGCAGTACTTCACAATCTGCGCAACTGCATCTGGATTTGGATCCTTGGTTCCTGGCTTCACCAATTCGATAGCTACCATGGCGCCGCGACCACGAACATCACCAATCACTGGATGCTTTGCCTGCATCTCAAGTAGGGAGGAAGTCATGATCTCGCCGAGCACACGTGCCTGGCTGACCAAATCGTGCTCTTCAATAGTTTCAATGGCGCCCAATGCAGCGGCGCAGGCGATCGGAGATCCGCCGTATGTCCCACCGAGACCGCCGACGTGCACGCTATCCATGATTTCTGCGCGACCAGTAACGGCAGAGAGTGGCAGACCACCTGCAATGCCCTTCGCTGTGGTGATGAGGTCGGGCACAACACCTTCATCTTCACACGCGAACATTTGACCTGTACGAGCAAAGCCCGTTTGTACTTCATCAGCAACAAAAACAATTCCGTGCTTCTTTGCAAACGCTGCTAAGCCGGGGAGGAAACCCTTCGGCGGAACGATGAAGCCACCTTCGCCTTGAATGGGTTCAATCACGATGGCGGCCACGTTCTCTGGACCAAGTTCCTTTTCGACTTTATGAATGAACTCTTCGAGCGCTTCGGCAGCACAATTCTCTTCACCCGTCATCCAACGGTATGGATAGGCCATCGGCATGCGATATATCTCAGAGGCGAAAGGTCCGAAACCTTGCTTGTAGGGCATGTTCTTTGCGGTCATCGCCATGGTGAGGTTGGTGCGACCGTGGTAGCCATGCTCGAAGACAATGACAGCTTGACGCTTCGTATAAACACGCGCAATCTTCACTGCATTCTCAAGTGCCTCTGCGCCGGAGTTAAAGAGTGCGCTCTTCTTCTCGTGATCACCTGGGGTAAGGCGATTGAGGTGCTCACAGACTTCGACGTAACCCATGTAGGGAGCAACCATGAAACAGGTGTGTGTAAATGCGGCAACTTGTGCCTGAACATTCTCTACAACTTTATCTGCCGAGTTACCCACGTTCACTACCGCAATACCAGCACCCATATCGATGATGGAGTTGCCGTCTACATCTTGAATGACGCCGCCGCCGGCCGCGGTCACAAAGACCGGCATGCCGACACCGAGTCCAGCGCTGACCGCAGCGCTACGCCGCTTGAGAAGCTCTGCCGACTTTGGCCCTGGAATGGCGGTAACGAGTTTGCGCTCTTGGGGTAATGAAGGACCACCGGACATGAGAACTCCTGACTGAGACTGTGGAGCCATTCTAACCCAGTTTAGGCAGCTAGCGCCTTCCGCTTGCGGGCGCCAATGATCTGGCCCAACACCACGATAGCCAGCGCAATAAGGAATACCGCCGCACCAATCACGTTCACTTGGGGTGGGATGCCGCGCTGAGCCGAACCCCAGACAAACATGGGGAAAGTCACCGTGGAGCCAGAGTTGAAGTTGGTCACGATGAAGTCATCAAAAGAGAGCGAGAACGAGAGCAATGCAGCACTCGCGATACCGGGGGCCAGCAGCGGCAACGTGATGCGTCTGAATGTCTGCCATTCGTTCGCATAAAGATCCATGGCAGCTTGTTCAAGACGTGGATCCATACCTGCAAGCCGAGCCTTGACGGTGACCACCACGAAGGAGAGACAGAACATAATGTGCGCGATCAAGATCGTCCAGAATCCCAGAGGGAAACTTGCTGAAACGAAGAGCGTCAGGAGTGACGAACCCATAACTACCTCTGGAGATGCCATCGGCAAAAAGAGCAGGACGTTTGCTACCCCTTTTCCACGGAAGCGATAGCGCATCAGTGCATAGGCCATCAGTGTTCCGAGGATGGTAGCTCCGAGAGTAGAGAGCAAGCCGATCTTGAGGCTCACCATTACTGAAGGACACATCGCTTCAGCGCCTGAACATGGATGTAACCAGTTATCGAATGTGAACTTGTCGAAAGTGTAAGTAAGGCGCGACTTAGGTTCGTTAAAAGAGAGCGCAATGACCACGAAGACTGGGATGAACATATAGAAGAGCACCAAGAGGCCAACAATCATGATGATGTTCTTGCGAATCCAAGTCATCGCTACACCAACTCGTCTGTGCCGGCGCGCTTCACGTAACTCGCAACCAGGATGACGATTGCTGCCATGAGAACGAAAGAGAGCGCCGCCGCAGTGGGGTAAGCGCCACGTTCCAAGAATGCACGATCGATCACGTTACCGATCATGGTGGTGTTCTTGATGCCACCAAGAAGTTGAGCGTTGATGTAATCACCCGATGCCGGGATGAAGGTGAGTAACGTTCCCGCCACCACGCCAGGCATAGAAAGAGGCAGCACTACACGACGAAAACCAGTAAAGGGCTTCGAGTAAAGATCCCCCGCAGCTTCGATGAGACGAGAATCCACTTTTTCCAAACTGGTGAAGAGCGGAAGCGTCATGAACGGCAAGAAGTTATAGGTAAGGCCCATCACAACAGCAAATGGCGTAGCCAAAATTCTGCCGCCTTCAGGCAAGATATGAATATTCTGCAAGAAGTGCACAAAGCTTGAGTTATCTCCGAGAATCGCCGTCCATGCAAGAGTGCGCAATAGGAACGATGTGAAGAACGGAGCAATAACTAGTACTAAGAGAATGTTCTTCCACTTCCCCGCTTTAAGGGCGATCGCGTAAGCCAGTGGGTATGCAATTACGAGCGCTAACACCGTGGCAATCGCAGCAAAAGTGAATGATCGAAGAAATTGCGGCCAATACTCACTCAATGCATCGGCGTAGTTTCCTACGTGGCCGTTCATGACGTAGCCGGACTCGAGTGAACCGCTGGGATCGTACAAGCTGGTGGCGCCCAGATTAAACATCGGGGTTAAAAAGAAGATTGCTAACCAGAGCGCACCCGGAGCCAGGAGTAGGTACGGGACCCACTTCTTACTGGTCACCGGATTTACTCCGCTTCGGCGAGGACATCGCCAGCATAAGCATCTTGCTTAGCGTCAAGTGCAAAGGTATGTGCTGGATCCCAAGAAATGCGAACCTGATCCCCGGCCATTACCTCGGATGCATCGACGTTCTGTTCGAAAACCATGATCTTTTCATCGTGTAGAAATCCTGGAATCTCAACAATGAACTGAGTTGATACGCCAATGTATGAACGTTCTAAAACCGTGCCTATTAGTTGATTACCTAAATGATCGTGCGCATGATTTGACTCCGCCGAAATGTAGATCTTCTCAGGTCGGACGCCAACCCATACTTTGGCATTTGTAGTTGCTACTCGGCTTGCCGGAATTTTGATGTGATTACCCCAGACCTTTACGCCTACAAAGTCTCCACGATCCATCACTTCACCCGTCAGCAAATTTGATTGTCCAAGGAAGTTGGCCACAAAGGTGGTCTTAGGGTTTTCGTAAAGATCCATTGGGCTACCGAGTTGTTCAACCTTGCCTTGATTCATCACCGCAATAGTGTCGGCCATGGTCATGGCTTCTTCCTGATCGTGGGTTACATGAACGAAGGTGATACCCACTTCAGTCTGAATGCGCTTAAGTTCCAGTTGCATCTGGCGACGAAGCTTAAGATCGAGTGCGCCGAGTGGCTCGTCAAGGAGAAGCACCTCGGGACGGTTTATCAGTGCGCGTGCGAGCGCCACTCGTTGTTGTTGACCGCCAGAGAGTTGCGATGGCTTACGCCGAGCAAAGGCATCAAGTTCTACGAGTGAGAGCATCGCCTCAACCTGCGTGGCCACATCCTTGACTCCACGGCGGCGCAAACCGAAAGCCACGTTTTCATAGATATCAAGATGTGGGAAGAGTGCATACGACTGAAAGACGGTATTTACTGGACGGTTATATGGCTTCAGTGAAGCAATATCGTGATCGCCGATCAGAATCTGCCCAGCAGTGGGAAGTTCCAGACCAGCCACCATGCGAAGGGTGGTGGTCTTGCCACACCCCGATGGCCCGAGGAGAGCAAAGAACGAGCCTTTAGGGATCAGAATGTCGATGTCATCGACTGCAACGAAATCACCGAACTCTTTACGTAACGAGACGAGGCGAAGATCGCCGGCGATCTGATCCATCAACCGCCCATTACCTTTGCGAACGCATCTTGACACTTCTTCTCGGTAGCTTCGTCGAGGCCAGCAAAGATATGCGCCTTAGCGAGTGTGGCTGCATCTGGGAAGATCAACGGGTTGTTCGCAAGAGCAGGATCGATCTTGGCTGCCTCTTCTTGCGCTCCATCAACTGGGCAGATGTAATTCACATATGCAGCAACTTGCGCGGCCACCTTGGGATCGTAGTAATAATTGATCCAAGCCTCAGCGTTTTTCTTATGCTTGGCGTTGTTTGGAATCTCCATATTGTCCGACCAGAGCATCGCACCAGCATCTGGAATGACATATTTGATCTTGTCGTTCTTCGCTTGAAGTTGGATGACATCACCAGACCATGCCACGCATGCAGCAATATTGCCCTTTGCTAGGTCAGGTGCGTACTCATTACCCGTGAACTTTCGAATCTGGCCGGAATCTACGGCCTTCTGAATCTTTTCAATGGCGGCATCAAAATCAGCTTGGTTAAAGACCGCAGGATCCTTACCCATTGAAAGCAATACAAGACCCATGGTGTCGCGCATTTCAGAGAGGCATGTGACCTTACCCTTGAGATCAGGACGCGTGAAAAGTTCATCAATAGTCATTACTGGCTTAGTCACATCGCCGTTGTAGGCGATACCACCGAAACCTGATTGCCATGGCGCAGAGTAATCGCGAGTGGGATCCCACGACGGTGTTTTCAGAGCTGCACGGAGATGCGCTTCAACATTGGGAACATTTGCCTTATCGAATTTCTGAACCCAGCCCAAGCGAATCATCTTGGCGGCCATCCAGTCGGTAAGCACCATGATGTCGCGACCCGTATCTTGACCAGCGGCGAGTTGATTACGAACCTTGCCAAAGAAAACATTGTTATCACTGACATCTTCTGTGTAGGCAACCTTGATTCCAGTGGCGGCAGTAAATGCGATCACAGAAGGACGAATCGATTCATCGTTTTCATCGACATCGACATAGAGCGGCCAGTTGGAGACGTTCAGCGACTTATCCGAGTCAGACTGATCAGCTGAAGCAGGTGCAGCAGAACCCTTGGTGTCAGCAGTGCCCTTGGTACCGCAAGCAGCCAAGAATGCAGCCAGTCCGACGGCTCCAGCGCCTGCGATAACGCCACGTCTAGTGACCTGACTTGAGATGACTTTACGCATCTCGGGTGTCAGCGACTCAACAGGTGGCAGGTTCTTCTCTTCTGACATGTCTACTCCTCAGTCGATCCAGCGTGATAGTACGGAGCCTAATCATTCAGAGCCAAAAATCCCATACCTTCCGAAGTGTTTCTGAAAGTTCACATTTTCCGTTAACGCTCCAGATGCGAGATCGAGTTCTTTAACCAAGCCACACTCTACGAACATACATCAACCTCTTCTGGAGTGGTGATAGGAAGGTGTCACTCGCCGATGTTGATCATCACGTGCTTGATGCGGGTGTAATCCTCGAAACCGTACATCGAGAGATCTTTGCCGTATCCAGAATGC
Organism: Actinomycetota bacterium; assembly: GCA_009702245.1. Taxonomy (GTDB): domain Bacteria; phylum Actinomycetota; class Actinomycetes; order Nanopelagicales; family Nanopelagicaceae. The sequence continues at coordinate 16,765 of WLIL01000007.1, read as the reverse complement.
TTGAAACCACCGTGCGGCATTTCTGCCACGATCGGAATGTGGGTGTTCACCCAAACAACACCAAAGTCGAGGCCTCGTGACATGCGCATTGCAGTGCCATTGTCTTTAGTCCATACACTTGAAGCTAAGCCGTACTTCACATCGTTAGAGAAGTTGAGTGCCTCTGCCTCATCTTTAAACTTTTGGACGGTAACGACAGGTCCAAAGATTTCGTCTTGAATCATTTCGTCCTTCTGTTGCAAATCAGCAACGATCGTGGCTTCGTGGAAATAGCCAGCACGGTCCAGTTGATGCCCACCGGTAACGACGTTGGCATGGGAAGGTACACGCTCCAAGAATCCCTTCACGCGCGCTAATTGATTCTCGTTATTGAGCGGGCCGTAAAGAATGTCTTCATCTGGAGCACCAGTGGTGGCAATCTCCTTAACCTTCTCTGCAAGAAGTGCCACGAAGTCTTTGTATGCACCCGCTTCGACCATTACACGTGTGGCAGCGGTGCAATCTTGACCAGCATTGAAGTAACCACCGATGGCCACTCCTTCAGCAGCAGCTTCGAGGTTGGCGTCGTTGAAAATCACAACTGGTGCTTTTCCACCCAACTCGAGATGGACGCGCTTCACATCTTTCGCTGCCGAACCAGCAACTTCCATACCTGCGCGGATGGAGCCGGTGATAGAAACCATCTGTGGAATCTTATGCTCGACTAGCGAGCGCCCGCTGTCACGGTCACCACAAACTACGTTAAAGACACCGGGAGGCAAGAACTCAGCCATCACGTTTGCCATCCAGACAGTAGATGCCGGAGTGGTATCACTTGGCTTCAATACAACAGTGTTGCCTGCCGCAATTGCTGGCGCCCACTTCCATACGGCCATCATCATTGGGTAATTCCATGGCGTTACTTGCGCACAGACACCAATGGGTTCCCGACGGATAATTGAAGTGTGACCGCGCATGTACTCACCAGCGCTACGTCCTTCGAGAACGCGAGCGGCGCCAGCAAAGAAGCGGATTTGATCAAGCATCGCGGGCATCTCTTCTGACATGGTGATCGCCAGCGGCTTGCCGGTGTTCTCACTTTCTATTGCAATCATTTCCTCTGCCCGTGATTCAAACGCATCAGCAATCTTCAGAAGAGCCTTCTGGCGCTCGGCAGGGGTGGAATCGCGCCAGGATTCAAAAGCGATCGAGGCTGCGTTGATGGCGTGGTCTACATCTGCTGCATTCGATATCGGCGCAGTGGCATACGGCTTCCCCGTGACTGGACTGATGAGCTCGCTGACTTTGCCAGACTTACTGTCTAAAGCGGCGCCGTTGACGAAATTCTGAAGCTTCTTCATGGATCTCCTTCTGAGTGCGTAAGCGTGAGAGTACGCGGAAATGGACCTTTTGGACACCACCCCAGGCTCAAAAGTGAGGAATCCGTAGATAATTAGCGTTTTCGCTACGGATTCTTTTGCTATTTGACCTAAAGTCGGGCATTCTCGGGGCATGTCAGCCTCCAGCGTTCCGCGTGGTCTTGCCTTCACCAAGGCGCGTCCGACCAGGGTGGCCCTCGATGACATCTCCAAGTCGATCATCGAGCAGCTCCAAAGCGATGGCCGTAAGTCCTACGCCGCGATTGGACTTGCCGTAGGGCTATCTGAAGCAGCAGTACGTCAAAGGGTGCAGCGCCTCATCGATTCAGGTGTGATGCAGATCGTCGCAGTGACGGATCCACTCGTCGTTGGCTTCAACCGCATGGCCATGATCGGCATCAAAGTAGAAGGCGACCTGCAAGAAGTTGCTGACCAGCTCGCAACTTTCCCGGAAGTTGACTATGTAGTTGTCACCGCCGGGTCATTTGATTTGCTCGCTGAAGTGATTTGTGAAGATGACGATCATCTACTCGAGCTACTTCAGCGATTCAGAACCATTAAGACGGTGCGCTCAACCGAGAGCTTCGTTTATTTGAAACTACAAAAGCAGTTATACAACTGGGGGACAAGATGAGTATCTCACCACAGGATGTGGTCGAACATTTCGACGACAATCTTTCTAAACGCGCGACCGAACATATGTGGATGTATTTCTCTCGCATGGGGAGTTACCACGAGGGCGCTTCAGTTCCGATCATCGTGCGCGGCGAAGGCGCGTACATCTTTGATGATCGTGGCCGACGCTACCTCGATGGTCTCTCTGGACTCTTCACCGTGCAGATGGGCCATGGCCGCGAGGAAATAGCTGCCGCTGCATACAAGCAAATGATGAAGCTGGCACACTTCCCTATTTGGGGTTACGGCAATCCTCCAGCGATCGAACTAGCCGAGAAACTGGCAAGTCTGACACCTCAAGGTTTGGACCGCGTCTTCTTCACGACTGCTGGCGGCGAAGCAGTAGAAAGCGCCTTCAAACTTGTAAAGCAATATTTCAAGATGACCGGCAAACCGCTCAAGCACAAAGTCATCTCGCGTTCTATTGCCTATCACGGCACCACACAAGGAGCGCTCTCCATCACCGGCATCCCCGCTGCCAAGCAATGGTTTGAGCCACTTGTACCCGGCGCCCACAAGGTTCCCAACACAAACTTCTACCGTGCACCTGAATACCTACAAAACGATATTCACGCGTTTAGCGAATGGGCATCTTCACGTATCGAAGAAGCCATTCTCATGGAAGGCCCCGATACGGTGGCAGCAGTTTTCGTAGAACCGGTACAAAACTCCGGTGGTTGCTTCCCGCCTCCCCCCGGGTACCTCAAACGCGTTCGCGAGATTTGCGACAAGTACGACGTCATCATGGTCTGCGACGAAGTCATCACCGGCTTTGGTCGTATCGGTGATTGGTTTGCCAGCAACCGCTACGACATCGTGCCCGACATCATCACCTGCGCCAAAGGAATGACTTCAGGCTATGCACCTATGGGCGCCATGATTGTCAACGAACGTCTATATGAACCTTTTAGTCAGGGAACAAACTCTTTCCTCCACGGTTTCACCTGGGGTGGACACCCCATGGGTGCGGCAGTTGCCCTTGCCAACATCGATCTCATGGAGAGAGAAAACATCAACGAGCACGTACTGAACAATGAAAACGCTTTCAAGAAGACTCTCGAGAAGCTATACGACCTCGACATCGTCGGCGAAGTTCGCGGCGCAGGATACTTCTACGGAATCGAGTTGGTGCGCGACAAGAAGACGCGTGAAACCTTCACCGCCGAGGAGAGCGAGCGCTTACTTCGCGGCTTCCTCTCGACTGCACTCTACGACGGCGGGCTCTACTGCCGCACCGATGATCGTGGCGACCCAGTTATTCAGCTCGCTCCCCCACTCATCTGCGATCAATCTCATTTCGATGAGATCGAACAGATTTTGCGTGGGGCACTCGTTGAAGCAATGAAGGTCATTTGAGCAAGCGCACCCAGATTCGCCGCCTTCCCAAGAAGGCGGTCAACGATCGCGAGATCATGAATCAGATTCTTGATACGGGCTTAGTGGCGCATGTGGCCATTGTCGATGACAAGCAGCCATACGCGTTGCCCGTGGGTTTCGCACGTGACGGTGACCGACTTTTGCTTCACGGTTCCGCTGCCTCTCGTCTCTTTAAGAAGCTAGCGGATGGTAAACCATGCTGTGCCACCATCACCATCATGGACGGTTTAGTAATGTCCCGCTCCGCATTTGAATCATCGATGCACTACCGGTGCGTAATGGTGCTCGGCGAAGCTGTAGAGCTGCACGGCGACGAAAAAATGGCAGCCTTCGATCTCATCGTTAAAGCATTTATGCCTGGTCGAGAACTTGAAGTTCGAAAGAGCACCAAGAAGGAGTTGAAGGCCACGACATTAGTGGCCCTCTCGCTCGATGAAGCAAGTGTCAAGATCTCTAATTTAGATCCAGGCGATCTTCCGGAGGATATGGATTCACCACTGTGGGCTGGCGTCATTCCCATTCAACATACCTTCGGTACACCACGCGACGCGGCAGACCTCAAGCCAGGAATTCCGGTGCCCGGTTACATCGCGGAGTGGACACACGGACGCACCTGATGAACCTCTGGCTCGAAAGTCTTGATGCTCCGCTACAACATCGAGCAGGCATTACTGACGATCTCGATGTGGACATCGCGATCGTGGGTGGCGGATTCACTGGGCTCTGGGCCGCACACTTTCTCCGCCAAGAGATGCCGGGCGCCAAAATCGTGGTGCTGGAAAAAGAGTTCGTAGGCTTTGGTGCCAGCGGCCGCAATGGTGGCTGGGCATCAGCTCTTTATCCAGTGGCCTTCGATCGCTTGGTAATTGAAGTCGGCGAGGAACGCGCACGGAATGTGCGTGAAGTCTGGCGACGAAGCGTGCCTGAATTAGGCGCAGAGCTTGCTCGTCACGGTATCGATGCGGGTTATTCATACGGTGGAAATATCACGGTGGCGCGCACCAAAGTACAAATGAAGCGTGTGGAAGCAGAATTCCTGGCCGCCGAGCATGCTGGCGAAGGCGCAGTTCGCCTCTCGCGAGATCAGGTGAAGGACCGAATAAACTTCTCTGGCGCCGTAGGTGGACTCTTTATTCGCGAGTGCGCGCGCATTCATCCAGCGAAGGCTGTGCGTGGCCTTGCATCAGCAGTGGAACGTGCTGGTGTAAAAATCTATGAAGAGAGCGAAGTTCTCTCCTTGCGCCCAGGAGCATCTTCAGTGGCCAAGAAGGGCATCGTGAAGGTGCGACACCTGGGCATCATTCGCCGAGTACATGCCACACATATCGTAGAAGCCACCGAGGGATTCTTGCCCTCTATTAATTCACCAACGCGATCCAACCGCAGCGTTGTCCCGGTCTACTCGCTCATGACCGCAACCGAACCACTCTCACCAGAAATATGGAACGAGATTGGTTGGAGCGGAAACGAAACTCTCACTGAAGCTTCTCATCTCATTACCTATGCGCAACGCACTGCAGATAATCGCATCGCTATCGGCGGGCGAGGCGCTCCTTACTTCTTCAATTCAAAGATCTCTCCAGAACAAGATCGAGATCCAGTTGTTCATGGACACTTACGTGAATTGGCGCGTTCGTGGTTTCCACTCTTGCGTGATGTCAATTTCACCCATGCCTGGGGAGGGCCTTTGGGGATCTCCCGCGATTGGCACCCCACGGTTTCTTTCAATGAGACAAATGGTTATGCGCGCGCAGGTGGTTACGTGGGCGATGGCGTCACCAGTTCATATGTCGCCGGGCGCACCCTCGCCGACCTTATTTCCGGGAAAGAGAGCGAATTTACCCGTCTCCCCTGGGCCAACCATCAAAGCCCTCAATGGGAAGCCGAACCAGTTCGCTGGCTGGCGATTAATGCCGGTCTCAAAGTGATGACATGGGCTGATCGTGAGGAGCGTCTCACCCATAAGGAGAGCCTCATTGCGCGTGCGATGGCTCCCCTGCTCGGCCATTAGTAGACTCCACGTATGGATCCGAAGAGCGCCTTAGACCTCCTTTCAATCGATCATCTCCTCAGCGACGAAGAGCGCGACATCCGCGACACCGTTCGCAAAGTGGTAGATGACAAAGTGCGCCCATTCGTCGCCGACTGGTACGAGAAGGGCGATCTACCTGCTCGAGAGCTCGCCAAAGAATTCGGAAAGCTGGGCTTACTCGGTATGCACCTCGAGGGTTACGGATGCGCCGGCACCTCGGCAACCGCCTACGGCCTTGCCTGCATGGAATTAGAGGCTGGCGACTCCGGACTCCGATCACTGGTCAGTGTGCAAGGTTCACTCGCGATGTTTGCTATCTGGAAGTTTGGATCAGAAGAACAGAAGCAACAATGGCTCCCAGGAATGGCGAGCGGCGAATTCATCGGTTGCTTCGGTCTTTCTGAAGCAGACTATGGTTCAAACCCTGCTGGAATGATCACTCATGCAAAGCGTGATGGTAAAGATTGGGTGCTTAACGGTTCGAAGATGTGGATCACCAACGGACCCATCGCAGACGTAGCAGTTGTGTGGGCGCAAACCGAAGATGGAATTCGTGGTTTCGTGGTGCCCACCAAGACCAAAGGCTTCCAAGCCAACGTCATTCACAAGAAACTTTCGCTCCGCGCATCTGTTACCGGTGAATTAATATTCACCGACCTTCGTCTCCCAGAAGATGCCGTACTCCCTGGTGTAGTTGGGCTCAAAGGTCCTATGTCATCGCTTAACGAAGCTCGTTTCGGAATCCTTTATGGAACCGTGGGCGCGGCCCGCGACTGCCTGCAAGTAGCCACCGATTACGCGCTCTCTCGCATTCAATTCGATCGCCCCATCGCTGCATTCCAACTCACCCAAGAAAAACTTGCAAATATGGCCCTCGAAGTTCAAAAGGGTTTCTTACTCGCCATGCACCTTGGTCGGTTGAAAGACGAAGAGAAGTTGCATCCTGATCAGGTCAGCCTCGGCAAACTCAATAACGTGCGGATGGCGATCGAAGTGGCACGCACTTCTCGCACTATTCTGGCTGCTAACGGTGTCACCCTCGAGTACCCCGTCATGCGTCACGCAAACAACTTGGAATCAGTGCTTACCTACGAGGGAACCAGCGAGGTGCACTTGCTCACCATCGGCCGCGCCCTCACCGGCATTCAAGCCTTCAAGTAACATTCAAGCCTTCAATTAAACGGGGTTACCCCCGCCTAATTCCAAACACATCGCAGTCGTCTAGGTTTGGCCACCTCTTCAAGTTAGAATATTTACATGAAGTTGCTTCGCAGGGTCGCACTTACGGCACTTCTCAGTAGCGCCTTGGTCGCTACATCAGCGCTTCCATCAGGCGCCTACGACGTGGTACCACCGAGTGTTCCCTCCTTCGGACTCCTGGTTGATGAACCACTCACTGGTGGTTTCCAAACGATCTCTTCAACAGTTGCCGGCGTCCCACCTTTATATAATGGCAAGTTATTAGATAGCGAAAATCGTGTCTGCGCCTCAGTATCAGATCCACATTGTGAAGGCATGTACTCGTTCATCGCAGAACTCATGCTCCCACCATGTGCGGATACCGCTAGTCGCATGTGCGTTCAAGGCGTAGAAGTAAGTGCGAAGGACGGACCGTTCGTGAAGGCCAGTGTGGACCATGTGATCAACACCGCCCCTACCTTGGCGGATCCTTCAACTGGATTGCCTGCCGGTGGATCTGTTGCCCTTTGGAAAGCACCATTGGTCACACATGCGGGCGGGAGTGACACATACGGCGTCGTGGTGCGTGCTCAATATCAACAAATGCTCAAAGTACCCGGAATTCAAGAGGCTGGAAAACTGCGACTTGTCAGTTTTAGCGCCAGCGTTATACCGGTGGTGATGACTCCGGGATACGGAAATGTGCTGGAGGTTCGCGAAGTCCCACAGAAGGTGGGGCCCCATATGGGGAAGTACAACTATCAAATTGCCGAAAAGAGTGGCGCCTCTGGGCCCTACATACAGAATCAGAAATGTCTCTGGCATGAATTAGCGCTTTGCGCACAGATCTCCGCTTTTGCAGAGAATTCAACTGCAGCTGTCACGCTTCGCATGAACAATGACCTTACGGGTTGGCTCTTTGGCCGAATGAAAGAAGTGAATGTTTCGGTCACGCCTATCGATTCTTCTAACAATACGATCCGTATCGAAGGGCGACCAGTAGATGTGCCAGCCGCTTTGGGGTTTGTTCCCAAAGCCGACGTCTCTAAATACCCGCTTGTTGAGGCGTGGCAAAAATTGAACTACGCACCAGGAGATGGATATTACGAAAAGTCTTTAGCCGATCCGAATAGCAGCTGGGGAAGCGAAAGTAGCGCTGGCGGTTTTCGAGGATTTACGACGTACGAACAATTCCTCAAACCCATCCCTAGCCAAGGAGCGCGGTGGCTCATTTCATCTGGTGCTACCGGGAACGGCTTGGTGAGTACCGGCGGTGGGTGCTTTGCTAGCACGACTCAACTCCTTGGGATTGTGACGACCAATTCCATGATTTACTCTCCCGGCCCACCGGAACTCAAAGATGGTGCACTCATTTACAAGGTGGCCGGATTACACACGACCGCTAATGGCGATGTCTTTAAAGGTACTTACGATCTTGCAATGCGATCGGAGACTGCTCGTTGTCTTTATAACTTCACAAAAGCACCTATTCGCGCAGAAGTAGTGGTGGTGTCAGCCGACGGATCTAATCAAAATGTCACGACAGTGATTCAAAACGAGAAGGATGGCTGGTTCACGCTCGGCGCCTATAACTTCACCTTCTCGCAACCCACGATTCGCATCAAACTTACCCAAGAGAAAGCAGTGGTACCCACTTCAGTCACTCCTGCTTCAGTCACTCCCGCACCAAAAGCAAGTACGCCTGCAGCACCTGCGAACCCAAACAAGTCGAAGACGATCATCATCACTTGCGTCAAGGGAAAGACCACTAAGAAAGTTGTGGGCGCAAACCCCACCTGTCCGGCCGGGTACAAGAAGAAGTAGGCTAGATATATGAATCCTCTTCGAGTCACCTTCGCAATTTTATTCGCCTTTAGCCTCCTCACGTGCACTTCACAAACTGCTTCCGCTGCCACCACCGTGAGCAAACTAAAGATTGTCTACCAAGAGTCGTCCGATTCCCCCAAGGTCACCTGGACTCTCAATTGCAAACCAAATAGTGGAACCTTTCCTGGAGTTGCTGTGGCTTGCAAGAAGTTAACTTCCTTGAAGGTTCCCTTTGCTAAGCCACCAGCAGACCAGATGTGTAGCGAAATCTACGGAGGCGATCAAACCGCAGTGATTACTGGTACATGGCTCGGCAAGAAAGTGAGCCGTAAGTTTTCACGAGTCAACGGTTGCGAAATTGATACCTGGGAGAGTTTCTACCCAATTCTCCCCCGCGTACAGGGCGTTACTCAGTAAGTCGACCCTCGCGAATGGTGAGTTCGTGAGCATGAAGTGCGTTCATCAATCGATTGTCGTGTTCAGAGATAATGATTGTCGCCCCCACACTTGCCTTTGATGCGAGCTTTGAAGCAAGAAATGCCACCATTGCATCATCAAGCCCAGCAGCAGGTTCATCTAAGAGAATGTGCGCAGACTCCCTTGCGAGCACGCTAGTGAGGAGAATACGTGTGCGCTCGCCGCGGCTGAGTTTCCTCCATTGTCGATCTAGCAAATCTTCGGCACGCAATTCATCAGCCATGCCGACGCTCCAACCACCCCAGCCAAGTACATCTGTAGCGGTGAAGTTAAAAGAGATTTCTTGATCTTCATACCAAGAGTATGTAGCGCTGCGATCCTGCTCCGAGAGCCCACTCAGTTCGCGTCCATCAATTGAGATACTGCCAGCACCGAGTGGAACTTCTCCTAAGAGAGAAAGCAAAAACGTGCTCTTCCCCGACCCATTCGCACCTTTGATTACATAAATACCAGCCGAGAATTCATACGTGAAGTCGTTAAAGAGCGTACGCCCACCACGGGTGATTGAAAGTGCGCTGCACTTGATCATGAGGAAGACTTCTCCCTCAATAAGATGAGCACTAAGACTGGGCTGCCGATAATTGCCAACAGGAGTGTGAGGGAAACTTCACCCGAGGAGAGCATCGAACGCGAGAGCGTATCGGCGGCCAAGAGCAGGAGCGCACCACCAAGTGCGGATGCCGGCATCAGTATGCGAAGGCGCGCACCCACCAGTGGTCTGAGTACGTTAGGCACCACGAGACCCACGAAGGTCATCACTCCAGAGAGCGCGGCGCTACTTCCCACCAAGAGTGCACCTGCTACTAGTCCAAGCCACTTCACACGCCCCGTCCGCACACCCATGAAAGTTGCTATTCGATTACCGAGCGCCAAGCGATCTACGTTGCCAGAGATCACCCACGCAAGAATCGTGCCTAGAACGAGGAATGGGAGAAGTCGAAGCAGGGCTGGCCACGTCATCAGCGAAAGTGAGCCCATCGCCCAGAGAGATGTTCCTGGACCGCTCGTGCGTCCCTGCATCGCGGAAATCAATGAACTCGAGGCGCTCCACAATGATCCAAGACCGAAGCCCACCAAAATAAATGGCAGTGGCGCCAGTCGCTTCGGGATAAGCCGAGCAGCCGCTAAGGCGCCAAGCGTTGCTATCGCAATATTCGGGAGTGACCCGTATGAGGCAACACCCATTGACGTAGAAATAATGGAGAGCAGGACGCCGCCTGCAGATATACCAATAAATGCTGGGTCCGCCAAAGGGTTGATGAAGAGCCCCTGCATTAACGAGCCCGCAATTCCGAGCGCTGCGCCAATCACAATGGCGCCCACCACTCGTGGAAGGCGGATCTGACCAATGATCTTTAATGCATCTTGTTCTTGCGCAGTGGCATTGCCGGAAAATATCCCATGTAGCAACTCGCCAAGTGCAAGCTGCACGCTGCCAGAGAGCAGCGCTACGAGAGTGAGGCCCACGAGTGCAAAAGAGAGCGCCAGCAGGATAGTGGCGCGCCTCATTTCAGTACCTTAATCATCGCAGCATTGAGCTGAGAGATTAAATCTGGAAGACGTGGTCCGAATGAGAGCAGTAGCGAATCATCGACAGCAACGACACGTCGGTTCTTTCCCGCGTTTGTCTGCGCAACTCCGGGTAGGGAAACTAATCCTTTGACGCCATCGACGGATGCTAATCCTTTTGCCATCACCAAGATGAGGTCAGGATTAGCTTGCGCAATGGTTTCAGCAGTAATTGGAGAGAAGGGCTTATTTGAAATTGCGGCGCCAGCGTCTACTCCCCCAGCAAGTGAAATGATTTCATCGGCACCTGAGCCTTTTCCACCGAGCAGATAAATTGAAGAAGGTCCACGAAGGTAGAGGAAAATCACCCGAGGCGTAGGAGAGATTGTGAACGCTGGAATATCAGCGATCAGACCACGCGCCACATCTTCGGCACCCACTGCACGCCCAAGCGCTAAAGCTCGTTCCTTCGCAGAGGCGACTGTCCACGCTTCTGGAATCACCACCACCGATACCCCTGCAGCAGCGATTTGTTGCAGAGCGCTCTTCGGACCTGTGGATGCATCAACAATTACTTCCGTGGGTGAAGTCCCCAGCACTTTCTCGGCCGACACCTGGTGTCCCATCGCGACCACTGGCACATTCGCAATCTCTGGGAGAGTGCTCGCAATATCTCTTCCCACTAGCTGGTCACCCAGACCCATCGCTACCAGCGACTCAGCAGCGCCGTTTGCCAACGACACAATACGAGTGGAATCCAAGTTGCTCGATTGAGCACCCTCGAGGTCCTCCCCTAGACCGTTTTGATTGGCAGAAATCTTGGGGCCGACCGGAAGTACCGCTTTTGAAATAGTGACGAAGCGATCAACTGACGGCGCTGACGTGCTGCAACCCACCAAGAGGAGGCACACAAGTACTGCCATCCGCTTCATAGGGCAATCCTCCCACTTGGCCAACGCCCACTCCCCGACAGGGTGTCGGAAAACACGCACCGACACCCTGTCGAAACTTCACGTTGAATCACCCGATAACTTCTCTTTATGCGTCGAGTTCTCCTCACTCTTGGAATTTTGGGACTACTGGTCGCCATTCCACTCTCCCCTGCATCTGCCGTCACCGGGCAACATGGCGAGACTTTTACCGCGAGTAAGAGCCTCAAACTTAAGCCAGGCGGCCAAACAATTACCGTTACCGGCGAAGGGTTCGATACTTCAGTTGGTATCTACATTGCTCTTTGCGTTGTCAACAAGAATGTACTTGCGCATAAGGCGGCACCCACACCTTGCGGAGGCGGCGCGGACCAAAGTGGAACTAGCGGAGCGTCAATTTGGGTGTCATCGAATCCACCTACTTATGCAATCGGATTAACAACGCCTTTCTCCGAAACAGGTGGCTTTACGGAGAAACTCAAAGTGGGTGCAATGATCGGCAAGGTCGACTGTCGCAAGAAGAGTTGTGCCATCGCGGTTCGCGCCGACCATACCCGTGGAGATGATCGTTCCTTCGACATCTTTATTCCAGTCACATTTCTTGCCAAGTAATTCAATCGGAACTCACCAAGGAGCAACATGAAGTTGAAAGGCATCACCACTGGATTAATCGCAGTAGCACTCATCGGAGCAACTGCTCTCCCCTCCTTTGCGGCCACCAATAAGGTGCAAATCGTCGGCGGACCTCTCAAGGCACTTGCCTTCGCTGGCGACAACATCCGACTCACAGTGAAGGGCCTTCCTAAGAAGTCAGGCGTCTATGTCCGTGAGTGTCTCGCTACTACAAAGCGCCCCACCGCTGCCCAGTGCAACGGCAATGGCGTCTGGGTCACTCCCTCTTTCCCCGGCGGCGTCTATCCCACCGACGGCACAGTCGCTAAGTCGAACACCGAGTTCGTTCTCCCCGTGGTGGGCGCCTTTGGCACCACCGACTGCTCTATATCCAAGTGTGTGATCTATGTGCAACGTGATCACCTAGGTCCTACAGATAAGAGCCTCGATACCAGTGTGAAGATTTCCTTTGCGGCGAAAGTAGCGACACCGATGGCCACACCTACGGCACCAACTACCCCAGCCGCAGCGGCAACACCCGCTGCAATGGTTCCCGATGTACTCACAAGCACCATTGGAACCGCCACGCTCGGAGATGCGCCGACCGCAATCAACGCAAGTGTGGTTCAAACAATCGTGGTGAAGGCTCTTTCTGGAGTAACACCTACCATCGTCGCCCTACCTGGTGGTAATTGCGTCATCACCGGGACCACTATCGCTGCGGGATGGAGTGGATACTGCGTCGTGCAAGTTACTTCTGCCGGAAACGCTACCTATTCCAAGGTGTCGAAGGTCTATCCGCTCTCGGTGGCTAGGTAGCACTTGCTCAAATAGAGCGTGACGTCTATCGAATTTGCGCGCGCACTCCGGCGAGTGCAAATTCGATAGCGGCTTTTGCTTCGGCTTCTAGATCTGCTCCACCAGCATCTACTCGACGCGTAGTTGCTTCGACTATGCCATTCACGAAATTTGCTACGCGTGCTGGATCTGATGTACCGGCTTCACTCAGCGCCTTGATGAGTGGACCAGTGAGGCGATGGTGAGCGGCACGAACTTCGGGCACTCGATGTGGTGGAAGTGCAACGGAACTCAGTTCGCGGGCAAGGCGATGTTTACCGGCAACCACGTATTCGAGCGCACCCACCATCCATGCTTCAACGTGTTCCAACGCAGTGGCAGTGACGGAGACTTGTTCGTTGAGTGAAGCAGCCCAAAGATCTAATTCGTCTAGTACTAAATCAGCGATCAAATCTTCTCTGGAATCAAAGTATTCATATAGCGAACTTCTTGAAAGACCTGCGCGAGCCGCCACGGCCGACATGGTGACCGAACTGCTGCCCTCTTCCATAGCAATTTCTACTGCAGCGGCCAGCAACGCGGCGCGACGCTTCTCGCGATGATCAACGACGTTAGAGGCTTCGATCTTTGGCATGACAGGATTCTGCCACCTATTCCGCAGGAGCGCCTGTGATGGATATTTCGCTCGCTGCGAGCTGCCCACACGCACCATCGATGTCGCGGCCACGGGTATCGCGAACGGTCACCGCCACGCCATAAGCCTCAAGGAGGCGGACGAACGTATCCTCGTCCTCTTGGCGCGAGGCAGTCCACTTAGACCCCGGAGTGGGGTTGAGAGGAATGAGATTCACGTGCGCGTTGCGATTCTTCAACAACCGACCGAGAAGATCGGCGCGCCATGCTTGATCATTAATATCGCGAATAAGCGCGTATTCAATCGAGTAACGTCGTCCAGTTTTATTCGAGTAGGCATCAGCGGCTTCGAGAACTTCACTGACTTTCCAGCGAGTATTGATTGGCACGAGCGTGTCGCGCAGTTCATCATCAGGTGCATGGAGTGAAACAGCCAGGGTTACCGGAATATCTTCGTCGATCAACTTCATAATCGCAGGAACAAGACCAACAGTGGAAAGAGTGACTGAACGCGCGCCGATCGCTAAACCTTCTGGATGTGGCGACGTAATATTACGAATTGATTGGATCACCGCGTTGTAATTGGCGAGTGGCTCCCCCATGCCCATAAAGACGACATTTGAAAGACGCATCGTGCCACCAGGAATTTCGCCACTATCGAGTGCACGCGCGGCCATCACTACTTGCTCGGTAATTTCACCGGCGGTGAGGTTACGAGTTAGCCCACTTTGACCGGTAGCACAGAACGGACAGTTCATACCGCATCCGGCTTGCGAAGAGATACATACAGTTGCGCGATCGGAGTAGCGCATGATGACGCTCTCCACGAGAACGCCGTCGTGCATCTTCCAGAGATCTTTACGAGTCCGACCTCGATCACACTCAAGCGAGCGTACGGGAGTAAGTAATTCTGGGAGCAGTAGGTCTTTAAGAGTTCCACGGAGATCTACCGGAATATCACTCCAGCTATCTGGATCATTATTGAGGTGCTCGAAGTAATGGAGCGCTACTTGTTTGGCTCGAAAACCGGGAAGGCCCAGATCCTCCGCAAACTTTTTGCGATCCTTGGCTGCCACATCACTGATGTGTTGGGGCGCCTTCTTCCCGCGCTTAGGTGCGGCAAAAACTAGCTCTCCCGGCTTAAGCGCCATTAGAGCCCCACAAAATGGGTAATGAGTAAGTAGGCAAATGGTGAAGCAAGAAGAACTGAATCGAGACGATCCAGGATGCCTCCGTGGCCTGGAAGGAGCGCACCCATGTCTTTGACACCCAAATCACGCTTGAGCGCGCTTTCAATGAGATCTCCACTCGTAGCAGCAATGACCGTGACCGTTGCCAGCACCGCCCCTTCCCAGAAAGGACGATCAAGCCAAATCATGTAGAGCGATCCCGCGCCACCGACCGCAAGAATAAGAGAACCCACCACACCTTCAATAGATTTCTTGGGACTAATCGTCGGTGCAATGCGGTGCTTACCGAAGAGCACTCCGGCAATGAGACCTCCGGTATCGCTTAATGCAACTGCAGCGACAAACACCATGGCACGTGCGCGCCCATCCTCAGGTACCGCAAGAAGTATCGCGAATCCCGCTGGCACCGGAAGATAAAGCAACGAGAAGAGAGTTGCCGTGACATCCTGCACAAACGAGTTAACACCAGAACGAAGTCGGATCACAAGTAGCACAGGAATTGCCACACCAGTTGCAATGGCTAAGCCGGAGAGTCCCCAAAACCAACTCGACATGACGATGGAAACGCTTGCGATTGCTGCTGTATACGGATCGATCAAAATACTCTTCAGCGCAAACGCCCGAGAGAGCTCCCACACCGCGGGAATCATGGCAACGGAAACCAAGATTGCAAAGAATATACGGTTCCAGGAAAGGGACGCGATGATCAGCCCTAGTAGTGAGAGACCCACCATGACGGCTGAAGGAATGTTGCGCCCGGCTCGGGCATTAATGTCTGTCACGATTAAACTTCGAGAAGTTCGCTCTCTTTGTGTTTCAAGAGCTCATCGATCTTGTCACCGTGCGATGCAGTGACCTTGTCGAGCTCCTTCTCGGCACGACCGAGTTCGTCTTCACCAAAGCCGCCATCTTTTGCCAACTTATCTAAACCTTCTTTGGCATGGCGACGAATGTTGCGAAGCGTGACTCGCGCCTCTTCCGCCTTTTGACGAGCAACCTTGATGTACTCCTTGCGTCGCTCTTCAGTCAATTGTGGGAAACCTACACGTATGACTCCACCATCGTTACCGGGATTTACTCCAAGGTCGCTCTCGCGGATCGCCTTTTCGATGGACGCCATGGCGCTCTTATCGAAGGGACTAATGAGCGCCATGCGCGCCTCTGGAATTTGAATGGTAGCTAGTTGATTGAGGGCGGTAAAAGTTCCGTAGTAATCCACCATGATCTTGTTGAACATGGCAGGATGCGCGCGGCCAGTGCGGATAGAGCCGAAGTCCTCTTTAGCAACCTCGACAGCTTTATCCATCTTCGCAAGAGCTTCTGCAAGTGTTGCGTCGATCATGGCTTCTCCTTCGTTGCGTACCTAGTAACAGTGACCTGAGGGTTACCTCAGTGAACTAATGTGCCAATCTTCTCACCGCGAACGGCCTTCGCGATGTTGCCATCCTCCATGAGGTTGAACACGATAATAGGAAGGTGATTCTCTTTACAGAGCGAGAAAGCAGCGGCATCGGCCACCCCTAATCCCTGGGTGATGACCTCGCTGTAAGAAATTGAGTCGTACTTGGTTGCGCTGGCATCTTTGCGTGGATCTGCCGAGTAGACCCCATCGACGCCACTCTTTGCGAGCAAGAGAGCTTCGCACCCAATTTCTAGCGCGCGTTGTGCCGCGACAGTATCGGTGGAGAAGTAAGGCATGCCGGCGCCGGCTCCAAAAATAACTACTCGACCTTTATCGAGGTGGCGCATGGCGCGGCGAGGAATATAAGGCTCGGCGACCTGGCCCATGGTGATGGCGGTCTGCACGCGCGTATCGATCTCTTGCTTTTCGAGGAAGTCTTGGAGTGCGAGGCAGTTCATGACCGTACCGAGCATGCCCATGTAATCGGCGCGGGCGCGATCCATACCTCTTTGTGAAAGCTCAGCGCCGCGGAAGTAATTGCCGCCTCCGATGACGATGGCTACCTGAGTTCCACTGCGAACTACATCTGCAATTTGCTTCGCGATATCTTGTACAACATCCGGGTCGACGCCAATACCCTTCTCACCACCAAATACTTCACCCGAGAGCTTAAGAAGCACTCGACGGTATGCGGGGCGAGAAGGGCTCATGGCATCAGGCCTGTCCGACGCGGAATCGCGCAAAGCCAGTCACCGTAGTGCCAGCTT
>WLIL01000069.1 GCA_009702245.1 Actinomycetota bacterium | reverse complement strand
TTGGACGCGCAAAATCGCTGGCGCAATACGAGTACCCGCCGCTAAGAAGATCGCCAACGTGCCCACCGCGTGACCGGCATCCTGCAAAAGGAACTGGGCCGCCGAAAGCAAGAGAGCACCCAAGACAACTGAAGTTTCTAAAACATATTTAGAGACGTTTGGCATGAAGGCAATTTCAGCTTGGGCATGCGCCAATTTGTAACGCAGTTCACCAATCTCTTTTGCGTAGTAAGCGCGGCGATTGCGCACCAAAGATTCGCGATAAGAACTCAACACTTCAACGATCTTTTCGTTGCTGGTAATGCTGAGCTCGGATTGCTCCATACCAAGGCGCTGAGCTTTTCCACTCAGTAAACGCTGAAGAAGAAATCCAATGAGGGCAAAGAAGATGAAACTTGAAAGAGCAACAGTGGGGTCGACCACCACGAGGCCAATGGCCATGACCACAAGAAGCGAGGCATCCGATGCCATTGTTACAACTGTGCCGAGCAAACCTAACGTGATACTTCCTACGCCGGAAGTGAGAGCGTAGAGAGTCTCTTGAGAGGTGCGTGCTTGTACTGCAAGGAGAGATTGTGAGAGCACGCGCGAAGTGAGATCGGCTGAGATCGCCGCACCGCGACGACCTAAGAAGAAGAGCGCCTTGCGTGTGAAGAAGACCGAGAGCACCGTTCTACCCACAAGAATAACGCCAGCAGCTAATCCGAGAAGGGCAGTTTGAGTTTGAAAATCAAAACTCGAAAGTCCCACAAAATCCAGTACTGAACTCACGCGATCGCCAGGGACGCGTGATTGCACACCGGAAACCGCGAGCGCACCGACGATACCTATGAGGGCTACTCCAAGAAGATCTAGAGCACCCAAGAAAATTTGAATCAGAATAACGATGAAGACTTTGCGTCGATCGCTCTTAGAAAGAAGACGAGCAGCACGTCCGATAATGGTGTTTCGATACTTTGCGTTAAACGCCCGCTTCACCATATTCACCTGCTCAGCCTAAGACCTTCCAGCTAAAGACCACTATTGAGTGACGGTAATCGTGAAGACGATTTTCTGCGTCCCGTCAGAAGCCGTAACTTGTGCAACACCTGGCTTGAGCGGTCTGGCAGACGGATTGCTGATGTACGTCCCTTGGTCCCCACCGGGGGTGAATTCCAAGAGATCCCCGGGCTCCGCAGCGAAGCTCCAGGCGCCTGGATTGGTGAGGTTAAAGACCAGCGTGTTTGTCATCGGCAGCGAGGCCGTCGTGCTGACCTCATCGACCATGATCGGTGGGAGCACTTGAGCTTGGCCGCCCTGGCCCGCCTCGGGAGCGTTGGGTGTGAGGGGCGCGCTCGATACTTCATCATTGTCCCCACCTTCCTCCCCGACCTCAGATCCTTCGCCACAAGCTGCAAGGGTCAGCGAGGCCAAAACCGCGGCTAGAACGAGAATGGTCTTTCGTGATCGACTCATCTCTCTCCTTCAACTTGATGGAACCTGACTTATTGCTAGGGTCGCCATATGGCTGAGTACCAAATTACCCGATGGCGCGAGATCCCATCGATGGTTGTCGCCCGAAGCGGCGAAGAAGTTTCCAAGATTTCGCTATCCAATAGATTTCAAGAGGCAATCGATGAGGCTGCCATGCGCCTTGGAGAGATAGATGCCGACGCATATATGAATGGTTGGAACCGCGATCCATGGGTGGAGCGAAGTGGCGCGCCAGCGGAAGTAACTGAGGCCATTGCTGCAGAATTAGAAAGTGAATTTAGCGAAGAAAATATCAATCTGATTCTCAACCAAATAGGAGAAAAGTAATGTCCGCGATATATGAAGCCCTCGCACAAGGAACCCTCGTTTCAGATGGTGCGATGGGAACCATGCTCCAAGAGAGCGGACTCGACGATGGCGGGGCACCAGAACTGTGGAATGTAGAACACCCCGATCGAATTGAAGCGGTACTCGAGGCATACGCCGCCGCGGGTGCAAACCTCATTACTACCAATACTTTTGGTGGCACCGCTGGCCGGTTAGCGATGCACGGTCTCGAAGATCGACTCTATGAATTAAATAAAGCGGGCGCCGAAGTGGCTCGCAAGGTAGCCGATCGCCATCCAAATTGTTTCGTGATGGGAGATGTCGGACCTTCAGGAGAGCTCATGGACCCAATGGGCACCCTTACGCTAGAAAGCGCAAAGGAAATTTTCTCCGCACAGATCAAGGCGCTCGCTGATGGTGGAGTAGATGCCATCCTCATCGAAACCATGAGTGATTTGGCAGAGGTGGAAGCAGCAGTGAACGCTGCGAAGGAAGTGGCTCCCCACCTACCCATCATCGCTACCATGAGTTTTGACACGAACTTACGAACCATGATGGGTGTAAAACCGACACTCGCGGTGACTTACCTTGCATCCCTCGGCGTACGAATTATTGGTGCAAATTGTGGTCGCGGTATTGATGAAATGCGCGTCATCGCCAAAGAATTAGTTGATGCACGACCTGATGGAGTTTTCATCATTACTCAATCGAACTCTGGGCTACCAAAGTTGGTCGGTGACACCTTCATTTATGAAGGCACTCCCGACGAGATGGGCAAGTACGCCACAGAAATGAAGAGCCTTGGCGTGAACGTTGTGGGTTCATGCTGTGGCTCAACTCCAGCGCACACAGCTTCCATCTCTGCTGCTGTTCAATAAATATGGATGCTCGCAATAACGACGCAATAGGTCCGGGTGAGTTCTTTCCGGTAGTCGGAGTAGGGCCGCATCCAGAGCCGTGGCCCAAAGGTGAGCAATACGATCCAGAATTGCTGACTCACGGTGATCGGCGAAATGTCCTCGATAAATACAGGTATTGGACAGTTCCTGCCATTGTCGCTGAATTAGATGAGCGCCGACACGATTTGCATATCGCTATCGAGAATTGGCAGCACGATCTAAATATCGGTTCGATCGTGCGGACAGCCAACGCATTTAACGTTGCCGGGATTCACATTGTCGGAAAGCGTGATTGGAATCGACGCGGGGCTATGGTCACCGATAAATATCTCACCGTGCACCATCATCCAACGGTGGCTGACTTTAAGACGTGGTGTGATGAACATGCGATTCCCATCATTGGCATCGACAATGTTCCTGGTTCCACTTCGCTGGAGAAAGCCACGATTCCAAAGTCGTGTGTAATGTTCTTTGGGCAAGAAGGAAGCGGAATGTCAGATGAGGGAATAGCGGCCTGTGAAAAAATCTATGAGATTTCGCAATTTGGCTCCACTCGTTCAATGAACGCCTCAGCTGCCGGCGCAATTGCTATGTATGCCTGGGGCATGCAACATATTTCGCACAATTCTTAGCGTTTACTCTTCTTCTGACTCTTCTAATTCATCGAAGTTAGTCGGATGCGTTAATTTCCAATACATGTAGCCGATGAAGATCGCAAAGAATGGCCATTCAAAGACATAAACCCAGCTCCGTCGGTTACCAGAGAATGCACGGCCAAGTTCAACAATTGCAAGCACAATACAAAGCGGAATTCCAAGTAAAAGCCACTTACGTTTGGGATCGTTTATCAAACTTGTTCGAGGAGCACGTTCGGGTTCATCGGAGATCCATAATTCGTCGGCCACTACTCCTCCTCTTCAGAATCGCGTTCGTGCACAAACCAATCTCTAGCAGTAAGCGCTAGCCAACCGGCATCGATGAGCATTCCCATACTCCACATTAATGATCCACCGATGCGCTGATCGTTGAGCGCGCTCGCGCTATGCGCCATGTTCATTCCTGCCATCGCCGGAACATCGTGCAAAAGCCGACTACTGGAATATAAGAAGAAGCCAGTCATCGTCTCGGGCACCATCATGCCGAAGAGCGAGGCAAGCCTGATCGGATGTGCAACGTAGAACGGCATCGGGTTACCGCTCATGAGTGGGTAGTAGTAGATCAAACCAGCTAAAAGGAAGATTATTAATTCAATGGAGTGAACGTTTCCGTTCTTCATGCCTGCATTTGCCAGAGGCGAGAAGTGGGTAGCGAAGAGCGCGATTAAGAAAATGCCGAAACCAATTTGTGGCTTCACGATCGTGCGCACAATCCAGGAGCGATAACCCGCCCTTAAGAAAGTGCGAAAGCCAGAATGGCGTGCGGCCGCCGCTACCGCCATGGGTGCACCCAAGATGATCATCGGAGAGATCAGCATCATCAAGGAGATGTGCTGCACCATGTGTACCCAGAAAATGCGGATCGCGTAATGCGGCACTGGGCCCACCAAGACGATGAAGGCAAATGAGAGGCCGGAGTAGAAGAGCGCCTGGCGCCAGCGAGCAATTTCGGCGGTGACGTTTCGGCGATACCAAAAGCCAGTCGCCAGAATGGGCATACCGAAGAGGAAATCCCACCCGATATTTAATGACATATCCTACATATCCCCCATACATAATTTTTTTATCTCAATCCACCTATATAAAGTCATTTGCAAAAGCGCTCAAAGCGAGTTCACCGCCCTACTCTAGTGACACACGTCTCAAGAATTGAACCTGAAATGATCCGAAAGGTGGAATTGTGACCACAACTACCACTGGAGCCAGTACTGGCGCCAAGAAGTTGTTAGGGGGTGTCCTCTTCGTCCTTGTAAGTGTCGCCGCTGTCGCAGGTGTCGGTCTCTTCCTCCACAGTGCCAGCGCTGACCCGCAACCAATTTTGGTAGCTACTCCGATGGGAAATGTTGATTCTCCGCAAGGCAAGATCAACGGCGCCTCAATCGAGCTCTCGGTCTTTGCAGATAGTGAGAGCTCTAACAACATTCAAAATAAAGAGGGCAGCCGCCCGGGTTACGTCACTTATGGTCCCTCCACACATCTTCAACTCCCAGCCAACTCCCTCATCACGATGACGATCAAGGGTTACGACGGCGGCGAGAAATTAAACAACACGTTCTTCAGCCGCGTTGTGGGCACCGTCGACGGAACGATGACAGTTGATGGCAAGCAAGTGAAGTCGCTAGGAGAAGATCAGGTACAACACACCTTCACGATTCATAGCCTTCCAACTAGTACTCAACCCACTCTCTTCGTCAATATTCCTGTGCAAATTCAATCCGAAGAGACCATGGGCAAATTTGATGAAGATGGCGTACTACCTACTCCTATCGTCACCACCTTCCAGTTCTACACAGAAGGCCCGGGCGAGTACGTCTGGAATTGCGAGTACCCCTGCGGCGACGGAACGTACGCCAAGTTCGGCGCCGCGATGAGTCGCTACGGATTCATGTCCGGAAAGGTGACCGTTAAATGAGCGATCAACACGAAGTAACGGATCTCGCCCCTACTCCGGGTGAGCGATTGAGAAACGCAATGAAGGCGCGCGATGTAAAGATCACCATAGTTTTCGGCGTGATTATTACCGCGGTTTTTGTAGTTATCGGTCTCTGGTTCTACCCAAAATTCATGCCAGAGATTATGAGTGAAAATATGAAACGCGGTAAAGATGTCATTGTTTACTTCACGGTGATTTCGGCTCCGATTGCAGGTCTAGTGATCGCGGTTGCGCTGTACACCCTCCTGGATCGTCACCATGGTGAAAACCCACCAGAGGAAGCGGCTTCATTTCGTACTCATACACCGATTGTCTTTGCATGGACCGTCATTTCAGCCTTGTTCTGCATCACTGCAATTGTGTGGGGCCTCACCGAAATGAACGTCAACAGTGAAGATGCCACCGAGAATGCCAAATCCGCACTCGTCGTCGAAGTCACCGGCTCGCAATGGGTCTGGACCTTCAACTACCCAGAACTCGGCGTGCAGTCGGAGCAACTCAATCTCCCACTTGATCGACCCGTGGAATTCCGAGTGCACTCTGTTGACGTCAACCACTCTTTCTGGCCCGTGCAATTGGGCGTGAAGGTGGATGCCAACGATCGTGTCACCACGCTGGCACACACCACTCCTGACGTATTGGGAACTATCGACATCAAGTGCGCTGAACTCTGCGGGCTCTACCACGCCTACATGGAGACTCAGGGCAAAGTCATGAAAGAGGCCGACTTCAATAGTTGGGTTACCGCACAAGGAGGACACGCCGCATGACAACTCTCGATCAAGCAAAAGTTTCTGAGTCGCGTCCAAACCCACCGAAGAGCCTCATCACAAAGCTGAACATGGGTACCGGCATGATTGTCGGCATCGTCTTTGCAGAAGTGATGTACTTCTGGGGTAAGAGCATGTGGGATCGCCAAGAAGCCGTCATGGAGAATCGAATTCTGACTCTTTCCATGTTCGCTTGGTGCATCGGTTTCCTCATTGGAATTGGAGCCTTTATCGGACCATTCCGCTGGCTTATTGGAAAAGACCTTACGGATGAAGAACAACTCTTCCTTGCAGGTAAAGGCCAAGGCGTCTCGCGCTACTTCCGCTACTGCACTGATCACAAAGTCGTAGGTATCCAATACCTCGTCGGCGTGATGGTGATGCTTGGTGCCGGTGGAACTATGGCAATGATGATTCGTACCAACCTCATCACTCCAGGTTCCAAGTGGGTCAACGCCGAGATTTACAACTCTCTCGTCGGACTTCACGGCATCACGATGATCGTTGCAATGATCATCGTTTCTACCGGACCATTCGGTAACTTCATTCTTCCAATCATGATCGGTGCGCGCGATATGGCGTTCCCTCGCCTTAACGCGCTCAGCTGGTGGTTGCTCTTCACTGCCATACCAGTGCTCTGCTCTGCCTGGTTCTTCGGTGGCATCCCTACCGGCTGGACTGCTTACGCTCCCTTAAGCGTGCAAGCCGGCGGCGGCATGAATGCCTTTATCGTCACCATCATCATCTTTGCAATCTCCTCTGCTATCGCCGGTGCGAATATCACTACGACCGTTGTAGCGATGCGCGCAAAGGGTATGAAGTGGAATCGAGTTCCTATTTTCGTTATCGGAGCAACGATGAGCGTGGCGCTGGCAATCCCAGCTTTCCCTTCGTTCATGGCTTCGCAAATGATGGCCGGCTTCGATCGCACGATCGGAACACATTTCTACGATGCAGAGTTCGGTGGCAGCGGTTGGCTCTACGCGCACCTCTTCTGGATCATGGGCCACCCAGAGGTATACGTCATCTTGATTCCAGGCGTTGCCATTCTGATGGAAATCGCACCGGTCTTTGCTCGCTCACCACTCTTCTCGTACACCACCGCAGTGGTGGGCTTCGCGGGAATCGTGGGGCTTAGCGTGCTGGTCTGGGCGCACCATATGTACATCTCAGGATGGATGCCTAGCTTGAACGGTCCATTCATGGTGACTACCGAAATGATTTCGATACCGACGGGTCTGCTCTTCCTAGTCTTACTGGGCACCATCTGGCGAGGTAGACCGTGGATGAAACTTCCGATGCTTGGCGTTTACGCCCTCATTTGGAACTTCCTCATAGGTGGCATCACCGGCATCTACCTTTCAGATGTGCCAGCTGATGATTACTTGCACGGTTCTATGTTCGTGACGGCACACTTCCATTACACGTTGATGGGTGCCGCACTTACCGGAGCTATCGCAGGTCTTGCTTACTGGTTCCCGAAGATGACCGGTCGCATGCTCGACGAGCGCTCTGGTTACATCTCCTTCTGGATGGTGCAGATTGGTTTCCAAGTGCTCTTCCTCGGCATGTTCGCCGCGGGTTCACAAGGACAACCTCGCCGCGTAGCTGATTACGAGCAAGTCTTCGCTACCTCGGATCTCATTAGCACCATCGGTGCGTACTTAGTGGGAATCGGCATGATCGTGCTTCTCTACTCCGTGATTCACTCATGGCGTAAGGGCAAGATCGCTCCGATGAATCCATGGGGTGCAAAGACGCTCGAATGGACGGTCCCTTATCCGATCTACTTGGAAAACTTCCATGAGGCACCTGTCGTGACAAGCGATCCATACGGCTACGGAAGGAGTGAGAAATGAGCACATCAACCGAACACGTAATGCATCATGATGCACCTGAAGTTGTAGGTCGTCGCGAGCGCCTTGGCGTTCGTCTGATTATC